>NZ_JBHXTO010000029.1:0-79449 GCF_042677425.1 Streptomyces sp. NPDC127119
CCCCTGATGGGGGCGCGGGGAACTGCGCAATCTTTTCGCTTTGAGCGGCACGGGGCAGCGGCGACCGGCCCGGTCTCTCAGGGGCGCGGGGAACTGCGCAATCTTTTAGGGGCGCGGGGAACGGCGCGGGCAACCCCCACGGCCCGCAGCCGAAGCGATCACGTGGACCCGTCCGGAGAAACGGGTCCGGAAACTCACCCGTGCTGCCCCGCCGTGTAATGCCCCGGCACAAGACGGCAACTCACCCCGAACCGATTCCACGCGTTGATCACCGTGATCGACGCAAGCAGCTGGGACAGCTCCGTCTCGTCGAAGTACCGCGCGGCCGTCTCGAACACCTCGTCCGGGACGAACCCGTCCGTCAGAACCGTCACCGCCTCGGTCAGCGCGAGCGCCGCAAGCTCCTTCTCCGTGTAGAAGTGCCGGGACTCCTCCCACGCGCTGAGCTGGACGATCCGCTCCACACTCTCGCCCGCCGCGAACGCGTCCTTCGTGTGCATGTCGAGGCAGAACGCGCAGTGGTTGAGCTGCGAGGTGCGGATCTTCACCAGTTCCAGCAGCACGGGGTCGACGCCCCGCCGGGCCGCCGCGTCCAGCTTGACCATGGCCTTGTAGACCTCGGGGGCGAACTTGGCCCACTGGAGCCGGGGGCTCTCCTCAGGGGCGGTGGTGCTCTGTGTCGTCGTCGTCATGTTCTCGACCCTACGAGCGAACCAGCCCAGGAGTATGGTCCATTTCCATGGCTGGATCTTGGGCCACTTTCGGAGTGGATCTGCATGTGGACGTGGCGCGTACCGGCTCCGGCCTGCGCAGAGGCCTCACGGACGCGCTGCGGGAGGCGGTACGGGGCGGACGGCTCGCACCGGGCATCCGGCTGCCGTCCTCACGCTCCCTCGCCGCCGACCTCGGCATCGCCCGCAACACGGTCGCCGACGCCTACGCCGACCTCGTCGCCGAGGGCTGGCTCACCGCACGCCAGGGCTCGGGCACACGCGTGGCGCAGCGGAACGTGCCGGTCCCGGCCTCTCCCGCGCGCAGGCCCCGTTCACTCCGGGGACCCGCGTACGACCTGGTCCCCGGCACCCCGGACCTCGCCTCCTTCCCGCGCGCCGAATGGCTCAGGGCCTACCGCCGGGCCCTCACCGCGGCACCGAACGACGCCCTCGGTTACGGGGATCCGCGCGGCCGGGTCGAACTGCGCACCGCCCTCGCCGGCTACCTCGCCCGCGCCCGTGGCGTACGCGCCGACCCCGACCACATCCTCGTCTGCTCGGGCTTCGTGCACGGGCTGATGCTGCTCGGGGAGGTGCTGCGGCGCCGGGGCGCACGGACGCTCGCGGTGGAGTCGTACGGCCTCGACGTGCACTGGGACCTGATCGAACGGGCGGGCCTGGAGTCGAGGCCGCTGCCGTTCGACGAACTGGGCACGCGGACCGACGACTTGGGTGAGCCCGGTGACGGCGCCCTGGGCGGGGTGCTGCTCACGCCCGCCCACCAGTTCCCCATGGGTGTGCCGCTGCGCCCCGACCGCCGTGCCGCCGCCGTCGACTGGGCGCGGCGCACGCGCGGGCTGATCCTGGAGGACGACTACGACGGCGAGTTCCGCTACGACCGCCAGCCCGTGGGCGCGCTCCAGGGCCTCGACCCGGACCGCGTGGTGTACTTCGGCACCGCCAGCAAGGCGCTCGCGCCCGGCCTGCGCCTCGGCTGGCTGGTCCTGCCGCCGGACGTGGCGCCCGAGGTCATGGCGGCGAAGGGCGGCGCGGACTGGTCGTGCGGGGTCCTGGACCAGCTGACCCTGGCGGAGTTCATCACCTCGGGCGCGTACGACCGTCATGTACGTGCCTCCCGCCTCCGTTACCGCCGCCGCCGCGACCAGCTCGTCGCGGCCCTGGCGGCCCGCGCCCCTTCGGTCACCGCCACCGGTATCGCGGCCGGTTTCCACGCCGTGCTGCGGCTCCCGCCCGGCACCGAGCAGTCGGTGGTCCGCGCGGCGGCCTGGCACGGCCTGGCCGTCCACGGCCTGACCCGCTACCGCCACCCGGCCGCCACGCACCCTCCGGCGGACGCCCTGGTCGTCGGCTACGGAACCCCGTCGGACAGCGGCTGGCCGGGAGCCCTGGACACACTGTGCGCGGCGCTGCCCTAACCCCGCCGGGGCGGCGAGCGGCGGACGGCGAATGGCGATAGGCGATGGGCGATGGGCGGGAGGCGAGCGGCGGGGGTCGGCCCAGGCCCGGACCCAGGCCCAGACCCAAGCTCAGGCTCAGGCCCAAGCTCTAGGGCGTGCCCGGTTCCGCCTTCGCCCCGTCGTCCGCCGGCGCCTCCCCGAAGCGCGCCAGCGCCAGCCCGCCCGCCACCGCCACCGCGAAACCGAGGACGGCCAGCCACTCCAGACCCTCGCGGGTACGGTCGCCCAGCCAGACCACGCCCACCACGGCCGGCCCGATGGTCTCGCCGACGACCAGCCCCGCCGTGGCCGTCGTCACCGATCCGCGCTGGAGCGCCGAGGTGAGCAGCAGGAACGCGGCGCCCCCGCCCAGCAGCAGCGCGTACGTCGCCGGATTGGTGACGAGTGTCGAGGGCGCGAGGCTCTCGATGAGCCGGACCGACACCTCGACCACCCCGAACCCGAACCCGGCGCCCAGGCCGAGCGCGAGCGCCCGCGCCCGTCCGGGCAGCCGCCCGGCGAGCGCCCCGACGAGCAGTACGGCGAAGGCGGTGGCCGGCATCGCGTACTTGAGCGCCGTCGAACCGGCCCTGTCCCCCTCCTCGCCGGACGCCAGCCCGAGCATCGCGAGCCCCGCGCACACCACGGCGACCGCACCCCACTCGATCCCGCTCAGCCGCACCCCGAGGAGCCAGGCCGCCACCACCGCCGTCACCGCGAGACTCGCGGCGAGCGCCGCCCCCACCGCGTAGATCGGCAGCGACCGCAGAGCCGCGATCTGCAGCACGAACCCGACCCCGTCGAGCGCGAGCCCGGCGAGATACCGCCACTCACGCACGGCCCGCAGGAACAGGGCGGCATCCACCCCGGAAGCCGCGTCACCGGAAGCCGCGCCACCGGAAGCCGGGGCAGAGGACTCCGTGCCCGGCCCGGCCGCCCGCGCGGCGATCGCCTGCAACACGGTCGCCGTCCCGAAGCACACCGACGCGCCAAGGGCACACAGCATTCCAAAGAGCACAAAGTGACTTTAGAGGAGGGAGAGTTGGGGTAGCCGCTTGTACAACCGGGGCGCGTGATCTTTACGCTGTCGGACTGACGAGCCCGGACGACGGGCCTGACGGGGGAGAGACATGGCGGAGCAGCGCAGAAGACTACGGTCCAGCACGGTCGTACTCGGAGGCATGGGCATCCTCGCGACAGCCCTCACCTCGTGCGGGTCCGATCCCGACCGCCGCTGTGTGGACCGCGACAGCTACGACTACGCGGGCGGCTACAAGGTCGTCGTCGACAAGAACTGCGCGTCCGGCTCCGGCTCCACGTCGGCGGGCAGAAAGCGCGGGACCAGCGGGAACGGCACGGTCGACGCCGCCTGGTACTACGACGCCGACGTCGCCGGAGGCCGCGCCGAGGACGGCACCTTCAGCCGCAGCGAGGCAGTCGACCGGGACGGCTTCGGCTGCTCGGACTCGGGCAGCGGCGGCGGCTGACCGGGACACGGAACGCGCTGACGGATCTCCGGACAACTGACGGACCTACGGACACCGACTGTGGAACGCCGAACCATGGAACCCCGCCCCGACTGGCAGCGAACGGTCGAGGACCAGGGCCTCATCTACCCCCTCACCCGCTACCCGGACGACTCCCTGCGCCCCTACTGGGACGAGTCCGCCCACTACGTCTTCTCCCTGCCCGAGGTCGAGGCACTGGAGCAGGTCGTCGAGGAACTCCACACGATGTGCCTGGCCGCGGCCGAGTACATCGTCACCGGGAACCGCCTCGCCGACCTCGGGATCACCGACCCGCGCGTGGCGGAGCCGGTCGCCGAGGCCTGGCGCCGCCGCGCCGAACTCCCCTCCCTGTACGGCCGTTTCGACCTCCGCTACGACGGCACGGGCCCGGCGAAGCTCCTGGAGTACAACGCCGACACCCCGACCTCGCTCGTCGAGGCCGCGAGCCCCCAGTGGTTCTGGATGGAGGAACGCTTCCCCGGCGCCGACCAGTGGAACTCCCTCCACGAACGGCTCGTCGAAGCCTGGCGGAAGCAGGCCTCCCTCCTCCCGCCGGGCAGCCCCCTCTACTTCGCGCACTCCGCCGCCGACGAACTCGGCGAGGACCTCATGACGGTCGGCTATCTGAAGGAGACCGCGGAACAGGCCGGCCTCGACACCGCCTGGATCGCGATGGAGGAGATCGGCTGGGACCGCCTCTCCGGACGCTTCGTCGACAAGCAGCTCCGCTTCATCCGCAGCTGCTTCAAGCTCTATCCCTGGGAATGGCTCACCACCGACCGCTTCGCCCCGCACGTCCTCGCCACCCTCGACAACGGCGGCGGCACCGGCACGACGATGTGGATCGAACCCGCCTGGAAGATGCTGCTCAGCAACAAAGCCCTCCTCGCGATCCTCTGGGAGCTGTACCCCGACCACCCCAACCTCCTCCCCGCCTACCTCGACGGCCCCCGCGAACTCGCCACCACCAGCGGATACGTGGCCAAGCCCCTCCTCGGCCGCGAGGGCGCAGGCGTCACCATCCACGAACCGGGCCCCGGCCCCGTCGCCGTCCGCGAGGAGGCCTGCTGCTACCAGGAGCTGGCGCCCCTGCCGTCCTTCGACGGCAACCGGGTCGTCCTCGGCGCCTGGGTCGTCGGACACGAATCGGCCGGCCTCGGCATCCGCGAATCGTCCGGCCTGGTGACGGACGAATACGCACGCTTCCTGCCGCACGTGATCTTGTGACCCACGGCAGGGACCGGCCTCGGCCGGACCCTGCCGTCGCTCGCATGGTGGACGGCGGAACCTCTCCCGCGGGCCCTCCCGGTACGCTGATCCACGGGCCGTGACTGGCGCGCTGGGATGGGATCGACCATCGGGGAGCGGCCCGGGAAGTGTGTGCCGTGCGCCTGGGCCGAACCGTGAACGCCGAACGCCACGTCCGGAGGCCGTCATGCCAGAGCCCCTTTCCACCGAATCCACCGCCTTCCGCAGTGCCCTCGAAGTGATCCGTGCCGTCGAACCCCGGATCGCCGACGCCATCGGGCAGGAGGTCGCCGACCAGCGCGAGATGCTCAAGCTGATCGCCTCCGAGAACTACGCCTCCCCGGCCACCCTCCTCGCGATGGGCAACTGGTTCAGCGACAAGTACGCGGAAGGCACCGTCGGCCGCCGCTTCTACGCCGGCTGTCGCAACGTGGACACCGTCGAGGCCCTCGCAGCCGAGCACGCCCGCGAGCTCTTCGGCGCCGAGCACGCCTACGCCCAGCCGCACTCCGGCATCGACGCCAACCTCGTCGCCTTCTGGGCCGTCCTCGCCCAGCGCGTCGAGGCCCCCGCCCTGGAGAAGGCCGGCGTCCGCAACGTCAACGACCTCTCCGAGGCCGACTGGGCCGAGCTGCGCCAGGCCTTCGGCAACCAGCGCATGCTCGGCATGTCCCTGGACGCCGGCGGCCACCTCACCCACGGCTTCCGCCCGAACATCTCCGGCAAGATGTTCGACCAGCGCTCCTACGGCACCGACCCCACCACCGGCCTCATCGACTACGAGGCCCTGCGCGCCACGGCCCGCGAGTTCAAGCCGATGATCATCGTCGCCGGCTATTCCGCCTACCCCCGTCTCGTGAACTTCCGGATCATGCGCGAGATCGCCGACGAGGTCGGTGCCACGCTCATGGTCGACATGGCCCACTTCGCCGGTCTCGTCGCCGGCAAGGTCCTCACCGGGGACTTCGACCCGGTACCGCACGCCCAGATCGTCACCACGACCACCCACAAGTCGCTGCGCGGCCCGCGCGGCGGCATGGTCCTGTGCGACTCCTCGCTCGCCGACCAGGTCGACCGCGGCTGCCCGATGGTCCTCGGCGGCCCCCTCCCGCACGTCATGGCCGCCAAGGCCGTCGCCCTCGCCGAGGCCCGCCGCCCCGAGTTCCGCGACTACGCCCAGGCCGTCGTCGACAACGCCCGCGCCCTCGCCGAGGGCCTGATGCGGCGCGGTGCCACGCTGGTCACCGGCGGCACGGACAATCACCTCAACCTCATCGATGTCGCCTCCTCCTACGGCCTCACCGGCCGCCAGGCCGAGTCGGCCCTGCTCGACTCGGGCATCGTCACCAACCGCAACGCGATCCCCGCCGACCCGAACGGCGCCTGGTACACCTCGGGCATTCGGATCGGCACGCCCGCGCTGACCACCCGGGGCCTCGGGGCCACCGAGATGGACGAGATCGCGGGCCTCATCGACCGCGTCCTCACCACCACGGAACCGGGCACCACCAAGAAGGGCGCCCCCTCCAAGGCCCAGCACATCCTCGACCCGAAGATCGCGGACGAGATCTCCCACCGCGCGACCGACCTCCTCACCGGCTTCCCGCTGTACCCGGAGATCGACCTCGGCTGAGTCCCCGGCCACCGGGGCCCACCCGGCCCCGGCCGGTCGACTCACAAGTCGATCAGTTCCTGTCGTGACTCCCGCGGCGGCCCCGGCTCACGCCCGGCCGCCGCGCGGCGTATCAGCAGAGTGCCGCCGGAGCCGAGGACGATTCCCGCCGCCAGGCCCGTCGTGACCCCCGGCGCCGCCCACCACGCATGGTCCCCGGAACGGGACCCTCCACCCACGACGGGTCCGGAACCGAACAACTCCCTTTGCCGCAAGTGGTCATAGACCGACCGGGGCGCCCGGTGCCAGCGGATGTCGTCGTCGTTCACATCGAGTGCCGGGTCGGACCGGATCCAGGGCGTGCCGTCCTTCGCCAGGAACACCTGGTCCTGTCGGCCCATGAAGATGTCGCCCCCGGGAGCACTGTCCGTCTCCGGCCAGCCGCCCACTCCGGTCGTCCCCCAGACGACCGTGGCCCGCACGGCGGGGAAACGCCCTTCGAGCCACTCCTGCGGGACCTTCTCCGTGCCGGTGGCCGTCGGCCCCGTCAACTGCCAGAGCCGGGCGAAGTCCGGCTCCCCGGACCGCACGCTCGTGGTCCGCCCCGTACCGTCGCCCGCCACGACGACCGCGAGATTCGGCGAGCCGCCTTCCGCGCCCGGGACCGCCGCATGAGCCCGAGCCGCGCCGAACCCGACGACCATGGCGAGCGCGGCGCCGACGACGACAGTGGCGACCGAGGCGAACGCGCCGACAGCGGTGACCGCCGCGACCACTCTGAACGCGGCGACGGCAGCCATCCCCGTCCCCGGCCGAACCGCCCCCTCAACCATCGGCCAGCCTCAGCCCCGGCCCCGGCCCCAAGCCCAGTCCCAGCTCCAGCCCAGGCCACCCTGTGCCCACTCCTCCTCGCATCCCCACCCCTCCTCGCATCCCTGCCCCTCCCCGGCTCCTCAGCTCCCCGGCGCCCGAGCCCGCCTGCGCCGCACCCCACGGCACGGGGCGGTCCGTCCGCGACCGTCTGTCACTTCTGGTACACCGCCCGACCCGCCGGGGTTCCCACTCCGCGTCCACCAAAAATCCGACCCGGCAGACCCTTACTCCCGCTCCAGATCCCGTTCCCGTTCCCGTTCCCGTTCCCGTTCCAACGACCGTGCGATCTCCACCGCCCGTGTCTTCGACGCCACGCCCTCCAGCCGGAGCGTCGTGTCACCCCGGTGCGTCCACAGCAGCGTGGGCCCGGCGGTCCGGACGGAGCGGGTGAAGTCGCCGTCCGAGTCCACCAGCCAGAGCCGCAGCAGATGCGGCTCGGAGAACCACAGCGCCCGGCCGCCGGCGAATTCCGCGTCCTCGTCCAGCGGGACGTACTCCGGCGGCTTCGGCACGACCTTCGCGAAGCCGGGGCTCAGCGACGCCGCGTACTCGTCGAGCCGGATCGTGTGCCCCCGCTCGCGCCAGCACAGGCTCATCAGGAACCGCTCCTTCGGCTCCCGGGCCACCGTCACCGCGTCCGGAGGCCCGAGGGCGGGCGGCGTGCGGGGTGCGAACCCGGCCCGCCGTCCGGCCTCGGCGAGTGTGAGCGACGGGCCTGTGCAGCCCGGGACCTCCGCGCCGGGCGACGGCTTCACCGAAGGGTCGTGCCGCACCTCGACCCCGGCGAAGTCGAACCAGTCGACGACCGCGGCGCGCACCGGAGGCGTGAGCACGAGGACCGTCAGCAGACCGCACAGACCCGCGCTCAGCACGCGCCCGCGCGACCGCACCCAGCGGCGCATCACCCGCAGCCGCTCGGCCGGGGTCGTCGGCTCGGCCACCGGGGGCGGCACCCGCTCGGCGAGTATCTGCTCCAGCACCCGCTCGACCATCGACTCGCCGCCCGGGTCCCCGGGCCGGTCCATCGACCGCCCGAGCGCCCGCAACTCCTCCGTCAACCGCGAGACACGCTCGCGCTCAATCCCGGGCCCACTCCCACTTCCACTCCCGAACCCGTCGCGCTGCTCCTGCCCCTGCCCCTGCCCCTGCCGCCCCCCGTCACCGGAGGCCGCGCCGCCCCCGTCCTCGTACCGCTCACTCATGCTCATCACCTCCTCTCCGTGCCCCCTGATCCTGCGGCGCCCGCTGCTTTCCCAGCCCCCGCCGCTTCCCCAGACGCTCCCGCCTCTCCTCGTCCTCGGGGTGCTCGGGCCGTTCCCGGGGTGGTTCGAAGTCCGGGAGGAGTCTGCTCAGCTTTCGCAGGGCGCGGTTGAGCCGGGATTTCACCGTCCCGCGCGGCCAGCCCAGGGCCTGGGCCGTCTCCGACTCGTCCATCTCCAGCAGATAGCGGTAGGTGACGACCAGGCGGTGCTCCTCGCCGAGGCTCTCCAGGGCGGTCAGCAGCGCCGTCCTGCGCTCGGTCTCCAGCGCCGCGGTCGCCGGGTCCGCCGATTCCGGTATCAGCGGCTCCGCCTCCACCAGCGCGGCCTCGCGGCCGGCCAGGGACCGCTGGCGGACCGCCGTCCGCACTGTGTTCCTCGTCTCATTGGCGACGATCGAGAGCAGCCACGGCCTGAACGCCGCGCCGTCCCGAAAACGCCCCAACGAGCAGTAGGCCTTGAAGAAGGCCTGCTGCACCACGTCCTCCGCGTCCGCCCCCGCACCCAGCGCCGCGGCGGCCCTGAGCGCGAGGCCCGTATGGGCACGGACCAGCTGCGCGTACGCCTCCGGCTCTCCGGCGCGCACCCGTGCGATGACCGCGTCCTCATCGACGATGCGGCCCCCCTCCCGCGCCCCCACGCTCGTCCTCACACTCTTGTTACACCGCCGGAGACAGATCTGTTCCCACCTGTTTCCGACCAGTTCCGGAGTGGGCCCCGACACCTGAGAGAATGGTGAGCATGGCTTCTGACCGCCCGCCCGTCTCCCACCCCCGCCCTCAAACGGGGCGCTCCGCGCCGCAGCCTGATTTGCGTGTGCTTTCCGGAATCCAGCCCACCGCAGGCTCGTTCCACCTCGGCAACTACCTCGGCGCCGTCCGCCAGTGGGTGGCCCTGCAGGAGTCCCACGACGCCTTCTACATGGTCGTGGACCTGCATGCGATCACCCTCCCGCAGGACCCCGCGGACCTGCGCGCGAACACCCGGCTCGCCGCCGCCCAGCTGCTGGCCGCCGGGCTCGACCCCGAGCGCTGCACACTCTTCGTCCAGAGCCATGTGCCCGAGCACGCCCAGCTCGCGTGGATCATGAACTGCCTCACCGGCTTCGGCGAGGCCGCCCGCATGACCCAGTTCAAGGACAAGTCCGCCAAGCAGGGCGCCGACCGCGCCTCCGTCGGCCTCTTCACGTACCCGATCCTGCAGGTCGCGGACATCCTGCTGTACCAGGCCAACGAGGTCCCCGTGGGCGAGGACCAGCGCCAGCACATCGAGCTGACGCGTGACCTCGCCGAGCGGTTCAACAGCCGCCTGGGGGAGACGTTCACGGTTCCGAAGCCGTACATCCTCAAGGAGACGGCGAAGATCTTCGATCTTCAGGACCCGTCGATCAAGATGAGCAAGTCGGCGTCGACGCCGAAGGGCCTCATCAACCTCCTCGACGAACCGAAGGCCACCGCGAAGAAGGTCAAGAGCGCGGTCACCGACACGGACACGGTGATCAGGTTCGACCCCGTGGAGAAGCCGGGCGTCAGCAATCTGCTGAGCATCTACTCCACCCTCACCGGCACCGGTATCGCGGAACTGGAGCAGAAGTACGTCGGCAAGGGCTACGGTGCGCTGAAGACGGACCTGGCGGAGGTCATGGTCGACTTCGTGACGCCCTTCCGGGAGCGCACCCAGCAGTACCTGGACGACCCGGAGACGCTCGACTCGATCCTGGCCAAGGGAGCTGAGAAGGCTCGCGCGGTCGCGGCGGAGACGCTGTCCCAGGCGTACGACAAGGTGGGTTTCCTCCCCGCCAAGCACTGATCGCCGGGACGAGACCAGGACAACACCGGCACGACATCCGGAACGGGCCCGCACCGCCGTACAGTCGATAGCCGAACCGGCGGCAGACCTCGCCCGACCGGAACGCCGACACGGTGGAAAAGAACACCGGCACAACGACAGGAGACGACGTGGGGACCGTAACGATCGGTGTGTCGATCGCGGTCCCGGAGCCACACGGCAGCCTGCTCCAGGAGCGGCGCGCGGGCTTCGGCGACCCCGCGGCTTCCGGCATTCCCACCCACGTCACGCTGCTGCCGCCGACCGAGGTCGAACAGTCGGCGCTGCCCGCGATCGAGACGCATCTCGTGGAGGTCGCGGCGGCCGGCCGGCCCTTCTCGATGCGGCTGAACGGCACGGGAACGTTCCGTCCGCTGTCCCCGGTCGTGTTCGTGCAGGTGGTCGAGGGTGCCGAGGCCTGCACCTGGCTGCAGAAGCAGGTCAGGGACGCCTCCGGGCCCGTGGCGCGCGAGCTGCAGTTCCCGTACCACCCCCATGTGACGGTGGCGCACGGCATCGACGACGAGGCGATGGACCGGGCCTTCGAGGAACTGGCGGAGTACGAGGCGCACTGGCCGTGCACCGGCTTCGCGCTCTACGAGCAGGGGCCCGACGGCGTGTGGCGCAGGCTGCGCGACTACGTCTTCGGAGGCGCGGTCGTACCGCCGCAGGCGACCCACGTGGAACGGGGCCCGCTTCCGGCGTGCTGACGGGGCGCTCGGGGGCGGGGGCCTGAGGTCCGGTTCTCGTCTGCGGGTCCGTCGTGGCTTGTCGCGCAGTTCCCCGCGCCCCTGGAGGGGCGCCCCCGCAGGGGCCCGTTCGCTACAGCGGCAGGCGGCGGAAAACCCCGCGCGGGATGTGCCGCAGTGCCGACATGACCACCCGGAGCGCCCCCGGCACCCACACCGTTTCGGAGCGGCGGCGCAGGCCCGTCTCGATGGCCGTGGCGACCGCCTCGGGGGTTGTCGCGAGGGGAGCCTCCTCCAGGCCCTCCGTCATCCTGGAACGGACGAAGCCGGGCCGTACGACCATCACGTGGACGCCCGTGCCGTACAGCGCGTCGCCCAGGCCCTGGGTGAACGCGTCGAGGCCCGCCTTGCTGGAGCCGTAGATGAAGTTGGCGCGGCGGGCCCGCTCGCCCGCCACCGAGGAGAGCACCACCAGGGAGCCGTGGCCCTGCGTCTGGAGCGCCCGCGCGCACACCAGGCCCGACGACACGGCGCCCGTGTAGTTGGTCTGGGCGACCCGGACCGCGGCGCCGGGCTCGTTCTCGTCGTGCGACTGGTCGCCCAGGACGCCGAACGCGAGCAGGACCATGTCGATGTCGCCCTCGGCGAACACCTTGCCGAGGGCCGCCTCGTGGGCGTCCGGGTCGAGCGCGTCGAAGTCGACGGTACGGACGTCCGCGCCGAGTTCCCGCAGCCCCGAGGCGGCCGATTCCAGGCCGGGGGAGGGGCGGCCGGCGAGCCACACCGTGCGGGTGCGGCGGGTGATCAGCCGCCGTGCGGTGGCGAGCCCGATCTCGGACGTGCCGCCGAGGACGAGCAGGGACTGGGGGATGCCGAAGGCGTCCTTCATGGGACCGAACTCCTATGGGAAGAGGGCCGACAGGGCAGGTGGCCGGCGTCAGAGTCCGAGGCGCCGGGACAGGTCGGAGGTGAAGACGGACCGCGGGTCCAGCTCCTCGCGCAGCGCCCGGAACTCGCCGAGCCGCGGATACATCGCCGTGAGCAGTTCGGGCCGCAGCCGGGAGTCCTTGGCGAGGTAGACCCGCCCGTCGGCCGCGGCGACCTCCGCGTCCAGCTCGTCGAGGAAGCCGCCGAGCCCCGGCAGGTTCGCGGGGATGTCGAGGGCGAGGGTCCAGCCGGGCATCGGGAAGGACAGCCAGCCCGGGTCGCCCTCGCCGAACCGCTTCAGGACGGCGAGGAAGGACGGGCAGCGGCGCTGCGAGATGCGCTGCACGATCCGGCGCAGAGTCTCCTCCTGCCCGTAGCCGACGGCGAACTGGTACTGCACGAAACCGCCGCGTCCGTAGACGCGGTTCCAGTGCGGCACGCCGTCGAGCGGATGGAAGAACGTGGACATCCGCTGGAGTTCGCCCACCCGCGCGCGGGGCGCCTTGCGGTACCAGAGCTCGTTGAAGAGGCCCACCGTCGTGCGGCCGAGCAGGCCCTCGGGGACGAAGGAGGGCGCGGCGGGCAGACGCCCCGGACGGAACTCCAACGGGGCTCTACGCGCGCGCGTGCGGCCGTCCAGCGCCTCCAGGGGGGCATGATCGCCCCGGGTCAGCACCGAGCGGCCCATGGACGCGCCCCGGGCCAGCAGGTCGATCCAGGCGACCGAGTAGCGGTAGCGGTGGTCGGTGGCCGTGAGGCGGGCCATCAAGTCGTCCAGGTCCGTGGCGCGTTCCGTGTCGACGGACATCAACGACGTCTCGACGGGCTGCAGCCGGACGGTGGCCGTCAGGATGACGCCGGTCAGGCCCATCCCGCCCGCCGTGGCGTCGAACAGGGGTGTTCCCCGGTCCACCATGCGGATCTGCCCGTCGGCCGTCAGCAGTTCGAAGGACAGGACGTGACGGGCGAACGAGCCGGACACATGGTGGTTCTTGCCGTGGATGTCCGCGCCGATCGCCCCGCCGACCGTCACATAGCGGGTCCCGGGCGTCACCGGCACGAACCAGCCCAGCGGCAGCAGTACTTCCATGAGGCGGTGCAGGGAGACACCGGCGCCGCACAGCACGGTCCCGCCGTCCACGTCGACCGCGTGGACGCTGTCGAGCCCCGTCATGTCGAACACGGCCCCGCCCGCGTTCTGCGCCGCGTCCCCGTACGCCCGTCCGAGGCCCCGGGCGATGCCTCCCCGGGCCCCGCAGTCACGGACGGCCGCCACCGCCTCCTCGTACGAACGGGGGCGCACCAGGCGGGCTGCGGTGGGAGCGGTGCGGCCCCACCCCGTGACGGAAACCGTGTCGGTAGGCATGCCAGTGACCGTATCGAGCGGAAGTTGCCTTTAGTTACCTAACATCCCACTACATCCCTTTCCTCCCCGAAATGGGTGATTAATGGGATGTCGCTCAATATTGCCGGAGCTGCGGCGCCGTCGACGTGAACAGTGAGTCCCCATGGACCACCACGACGAGCGCCCTGACCTGGACCACCGGATCCTCACGGCCCTCCACGCACGCGGCACGGGACCCGGAGTCGCCGCCGCCGCGCGGACCCTGTCCCTGGTAGGCGAGCACGGCGCGCTGTGGCTCGCGGCGGGCCTCGCGGGAGCCGCCGCCGACCGGGAGCGGCGCGGCGCCTGGCTGCGCGGCACGGCCCTGACCGCGGGCGCGCACCTCGCCAGCATGGGTGTGAAACGGCTCGTACGCCGTCCGCGTCCCGGCCATGTCGAGCCGCTGGTCCGCACCGCGGGCCGGCACTCCTTCCCCAGCTCGCACGCCACGTCCGCGGTGGCCGCCGCCGTGGCCTTCGGCGCGCTCGGCGCGCGCGTGGTGCCCGCGCTGGCCGCCGCGATGTGTGTGTCGCGGGTGGTCGTCGGCGTCCACTACCCCTCGGACGTCGCCGCGGGCGCCGCCCTCGGCGCGGTGACGGCCCGGCTGGGCGCCCGCTGGATGACAGGAGGCCGTGACCATGGCTGAGACGGTCCTTCTGGGGAGTGCGAAGAGTCCGGGGAGCCCGGAGACCGCGGAGGGGACACGGGGGAAGCGGCCCGCCCCGCCGAAAAGTGGCCTCCTGAAGGGGGTCATCAGGACCGCCCGTCCGAAACAGTGGGTCAAGAACGTCCTCGTCGTCGCCGCCCCGGCCGCCGCCGGCGAACTCTTCTCACGGCACGCCCTCATCCAGGTCGCTCTGGTCTTCGTGCTGTTCACGGCCTGCGCGGCGAGTGTCTACCTCGTCAACGACGCACGTGACGCCGACGCCGACCGCGCCCACCCGGTCAAGCGCCACCGGCCGGTCGCCGCGGGCGTGGTGCCCGTCCCGGTCGCCTACTCCGTAGGGATCGTTCTCGCCGTCGTCGCCCCGACCGTGGCCGCCTTCGTGTGCTCGCCGCTCACCTCGGCGCTGCTCACCGCCTACCTGGGGATGCAGTTCGCGTACTGCATCAGCCTCAAGCACGTCCTGGTCGTCGATCTCGCCGTGGTGACCACCGGGTTCCTGATGCGGGCCATGATCGGCGGGCTCGCGCTCGGTATCCCGCTGTCGCGCTGGTTCCTGATCACCACCGGCTTCGGCGCGCTGTTCATGGTGTCCGCCAAGCGCTACTCCGAAGCCGTCCAGATGGCCGGGAAGGCGGGCGCCACGCGCGCGCTGCTCACCGAGTACACCGTCGGCTACCTGCGCTTCGTCTGGCAGCTCGCCGCCTCCGTCGCCGTCCTCGGCTACTGCCTGTGGGCCCTGGAGGAGGGCGGCCTGCCGCACACCAGCGTGCTGCCCTGGCGGCAGCTGTCGATGGTCGCCTTCATCCTCGCCGTCCTGCGGTACGCGGTCTTCGCCGACCGGGGCACCGCGGGCGAACCCGAGGACGTGGTCCTGCGCGACCGCGCGCTCGCCCTCATCGGTGTGGCATGGCTCGCCATGTACGGCCTGGCGGTGGCCAACTGGTGACCCGGCCGCACCGCAGGGAACTGCTCGGCTTCGCCGCCGCGGGCCTCCTCGCGTACGCCGCCGACCTCGCCCTCTTCCTGTGGCTGCGCGGCCCGGCCGGGCTCGACCCGCTGACCGCCAAGGCCCTGTCGTTCGTGGCGGGCTGCTCGGTCGCGTACGCGGGCAACGCGCTGGGTACGTACCGGCACACGACCACGAGCCTGCTCCAGTACGGGATCTTCTTCGGAGTGAACATCGCGGGAGCCCTGGTACAGCTGCTGTGCATCCTCGTGAGCCACTACGGACTCGGGCTCACCTCCCCGCGCGCGGACACCGTGTCGGGCGCGGGAATCGGCATGGCGCTCGCCACGGTCCTGCGCTTTTGGGGTACGAGGACATTGGTTTTCCGAGGCGAGGGCAGAGTCGGATCATGGACTGGCTGAAAAAGCTCCCCGTCGTGGGCCCGTTGGTCGCACGACTGATGCTCACGCACGCCTGGCGCTCGTACGAACGGCTGGACCGGGTGAAGTGGACGCGGCTCGCCGCCGCGATGACCTTCATCAGCTTCATCGCGCTCTTCCCGCTGATCACCGTGGCCGCCGCGATCGCCGCCGCGACCCTCGACGAGAAGGGGGTGAAGACGCTTGAGGACAAGATCGCCGAGCAGATCCCCGGCATCGCCGAACAGCTCGACATCGGCGCCCTCGTCGACAACGCGGGCACCGTCGGACTCATCGCGGGCGCCCTGCTGCTGTTCACCGGCATCGGCTGGGTCGGCTCGATGCGCGAGTGCCTGCGCGCGGTCTGGGAGCTGCCGGACGAGGAGGAGAACCCGATCCTGCGCAAGCTCGTGGACGGCGGCGTACTCGTCGGCCTCGGCGGCGCCGCGCTCGTCACGATCGCCGCGTCCACCCTCGCGTCGACCGCCGTGGGCTGGACCACCCGGCAGCTCGGCATCGACGAGGGCGGCTGGGGCGGGGTGCTGCTGCGGGTGGCCGCGTTCGCCGTGGCCGTCCTCGCCGCCTTCCTGCTGCTCCTGTACGTCCTGACACTGCTCCCCGGCGTCCAGCCCGAGCGACGCCGCCTCGTCGTCGCCGCGCTGATCGGCGCAGCCGGGTTCGAGCTGCTGAAACTGCTGCTCAGCGGCTACATCCAGGGAGTCGCCGCGAAGAGCATGTACGGGGCGTTCGGAGTGCCCGTCGCGCTGCTGCTGTGGATCAACTTCACGTCCAAGCTGCTGCTCTTCTGCGCGTCCTGGACGGCGACGGAGCACAAGGAGACGGCGGAGCCGGCCGGGACGGACGACTCCGCGGACCTCAACGGCGGCGACGCATCAGCTCCGGCAGCGGCCAGCGGCGGTTGATCAGGAAGACACCGGCGGCGAGCAGGGCGAGGACGCCGCCGGTGATCGCCAGGGCGATACCGACACCGCCCGAACCGTCCGCCTTCGACGCGGCGGCCACCGTCTTCGACTTGCCCCCGCCGTCGCCCGAACCGCCCGCCTCGCCGGAGGCGTTCGCGCCCGGCTGCGCGCCCGTGTCCGCGCTCTTCGGCGGCACCAGCTCGCCCACCGGGGTGACCTTGCCCGAGGCCTTGAAGCCCCAGTCGAGGAGCTTGGCGGTCTCCTTGTAGACCTCGTCGTGCTCCTGCTTCTCCGGGTTCATGACCGTGACCAGCAGCACCCGGCCGTCGCGCTCGGCGACCCCGGTGAAGGTCGCGCCCGCGTTCGTGGTGTTGCCGTTCTTCACACCCGCAATGCCCTGGTAGGCGTCGAGGCCGTAGTCGCCGGTCAGCAGCCGGTTGGTGTTCTGGATCTCGAAGGACCCGCGGGTGGTCTTGCCCTTCTTGTTCTTCCTGGTCTCGCCGGGGAACTTCGCGCGGACCGTCGAGCAGTACTCCCGGAAGTCCTCGTTCTGCAGGCCGGAGCGGGCGAACAGGGTCAGGTCGTACGCCGACGACACCTGGCGCTTCTCGTCGTAGCCGTCCGGGCTGACCACGTTCGTGTCGAGCGCCTGGAGCTCCTCGGCGCGCGCGTTCATGTCCTCGACGGTCTGGTCGACGCCGCCGTTCATCGCGGACAGGACGTGCACGGCGTCGTTGCCGGAGCGAAGGAAGACACCGAGCCACAGATCGTGGACCGTGTACGTCTCGTCCTCCTTGACGCCCACCATGCTGGAGCCCGAGCCGATGCCCGCCAGGTCCGCCGGGACGACCTTGTGCTTCTGCTTCTTGGGGAACTTGGGCAGCACGGTGTCGGCGAACAGCATCTTCAGGGTGCTCGCCGGAGGCAGCCGCCAGTGCGCGTTGTGCGAGGCGAGGACATCGCCGGACTCGGCGTCCGCGACGATCCAGGAGCGGGCGCTCAGATCCTTCGGGAGGACCGGCGCTCCGGTGCCGAGGTTCGCCTGCGTCCCGGGCTGCGCGAGCAGGGCGCCGCCCACGGACGACATGTCCGCCGGTGGGGTGGCCGAGGGGCTGGCCGACGGGCTCGGCTTCGGCTTGTCCGCCGCGAAGGCGGCAGCGGCTGCCGCGGCGGGCGCGGTGGCGGTCGCCGTGAGCGCGAGCGAGAACGACAACAGGGTGGCGGAAGTGACCAGCAAGGAGGACTTGGCGGTCTTTTTCATGGCGGGCACGGTCGAGAACGTACAGGGCGCGGGGAGGGAAGTCGCAGGGGCCTCCTCGCCGGGGCCCTTTCCGCCAGGGGCTTTTCCGCCACCGTGCCGTGTGCCGTGGTCGGACCCACCCCGGGCGCCGGTTCCGTTCGAGGACGGCGATACTGAACCCATGAAGCTCAGCCGTCCCGTCTCCTGGTTCCTGCTCGCCTTCGGGGTGTGGAGCTGGGTCATTTGGGTCACTTTCATCAAAAATCTCTGGAAGGACGGCAGCGGGCTCGCCTTCGACGACGCGGGCGATCCGACCGGGTACTTCTGGGTGCACCTGACGCTCGCCGTTGTCTCCTTTGTCTTGGGGACGGTTGTCGGGGGCATCGGGTTGCGCGGTGTACGGGCCTTGCGCCACACGCCGTCGTCGTCAGGCACAACGTCGTAACGCATAACGTCATAACGTCATAACGGGAGAGTCGTCGCGTGGTCATCGTGTTCGTCGTGGTCGTGGTGCTGGCCCTGGCCGTGTTCGGGGGGCTGCACTGGTACCTGTGGCGCCGGCTGGTGCGTGACACGACGGCCCGGCCCGGGGTGTCCCGGCGGGTGGGCACGGTCGTGATCATCGGCGGGCCGCTGCTGATGTTCGCCGCGGTCACGTCCGAGCGGACGGGCGCGCCGTTCTGGCTGCAGCAGGTGCTGGCCTGGCCCGGCTTCCTGTGGATGGCGCTGTCGATCTACCTCCTGCTGGCCCTGCTGATCGGCGAGGCCGTACGGCCGCTGCTGCGGCGGGTCCTCGACCGGCGTACGGCGCCCGGGGCCGAGCCGGTGGCCGCGTCCGCGGTCGGGTCCGCGGTCGAACCGGCCGAGGTGCGCCAGGCCGCGCACGTCCCGGCGGGTGCGTCCGCGGCCGGGGAGGCGCCGGCCCGGGAGGCCGAGCGGCCCTCGGAGGCACCCACACCCGCGCCCGCGTCCGTCGGCCCCTCGCGACGGCTCCTCATCTCCCGGGTCGTGGGCGGGGCCGCGGCGGCCGCCGCCGTGGGCACCGTGGGGTACGGGACGTACGGCGTCCTGAACGGGCCCAAGGTCAAGCGGGTCACCGTGCCGCTGGCCAAGCTCCCGAGAGCCGCCCACGGGTACCGGATCGCCGTCGTCAGCGACATCCACCTCGGGCCCGTACTGGGGCGCGGCTTCGCCCAGAAGGTCGTCGACACGATCAACTCGACGCAGCCCGACCTGATCGCGGTCGTGGGCGACCTCGTCGACGGCAGTGTGAAGGACCTCGGGCCCGCCGCCGCGCCGCTCGCGCAACTGCGGGCACGGCACGGCTCGTTCTTCGTCACCGGGAACCACGAGTACTTCTCCGGCGCCGAGGAGTGGGTCGCGCGCGTACGCGAACTGGGGCTGAACCCGCTGGAGAACGCCCGCACCGAACTGGCCCACTTCGACCTCGCCGGCGTCAACGACATCGCCGGGGAGGACGAGGGCCAGGGGCCCGACTTCGCGAAGGCCCTCGGCGACCGGGACCGCGCCCGGGCGTGTGTCCTGCTCGCCCACCAGCCCGTACAGATCCATGACGCCGTGGACCACGGGGTGGACCTCCAGCTCTCCGGGCACACCCACGGCGGGCAGTTGTGGCCCGGCAACTTCATCGCGGACCTCGCCAATCCGACGCTCGCGGGTCTGGAGCGGTACGGGGACACGCAGTTGTACGTGTCGCGGGGCGCCGGTGCGTGGGGGCCGCCCACGCGGGTGGGGGCGCCGTCGGACATCACGGTCGTGGAGCTGGCCTCCAAGCAGGCCTGACGCGGGCCGTCTGACGCGGCGCGTCGAACAGCTGATTCTGGTCAGTCGGCGGGGCGCCGGCCGTGGCCGTACGGCCGGGAACCTTCACATGATCCGGTGAACCGTCACCTGCGCCCGCCTGGCGGCGTGTGGCGTCAGGGGGTGAATCGCCGGTTGAGCAGTGCGGACGCGAGGGGCCGGGGTGCGCGTCGGGCGGCGCGCGGTCTTCCGGTTGTGCAGTCCCCACGGGATCGGCCCGTCGAGGGCCTGTCGCGTTCATGCAGGGTTGCAATTGCGTGAGTGACGCATCGGGGCCGCGTCACGCAGCATGATGTGACGGAGGCGTGCGCGGGGTGAGGAGCAAACGTGTTGAGACGCAACTCCTTCCGGCTGCCCAGACACCCGGCTTCCGTCGGGCTCGCGCGGCGCCGGGTGCGGGATCATCTGTCGAACTGGGGGCACAGTTCGGGGGAGCAGGCGTTCGAGGACGTGGTGCTGCTCGTGTCCGAACTGGCGACGAACGCGGTGCGGCACGCGCCGTTGCTTGAACGGGAGTTCGAGGTCGCGGTGACCACGCTCGCGGACGGGTCGTGTCTCATAGAGGTCTCCGACGAGAGCGCCGCGCAGCCGCGGCTGCGGTCGGTCGGGGAGTACGAGGAGGAGTCCGGGCGGGGGTTGCGGCTGGTCGAGAGCCTCACCACGGCGTGGGGGGTCTGGAGCCGGGGCCGCCACGGCAAGACGGTCTGGGCGCTGGTCCCGGCCCCGACACCGGAGCCCTCCGGGCGGGGGTGGACGGGGTGACGTGCGGCCCGCTGGGGCCGACCGCGCCGCGCCCCTTCCGGGCCTGGGCCCGCTGTTCTTTGGCCTGCGGGCCGGTGGGGGTTGGCCGCGCCGTTCCCCGCGCCCCTGACGGGGCTGGGCCCGCTGTTCTTTGGCCTGCGGCCCGGTGGGGGCTGGGCGCGCCGTTCCCCGCGCCCCTTTCGGGGCTGGATCCGCCGTTCCTTGTCTGCGGGCCGGTGGGGGTTGCTCGCGCAGTTCCTCGCGCCCCTGAAGGGGCTCGGGGGGGCGCAGTTTCCCGCACCCCTGACGTGCGCTGCCCGTGCCCGCGGCCCTGACGGCTGCGGCTCTCGCGTGGCAAAAGCCGGGGCGCAGCCCCGCTTTTGAGGGGCGCGGGGAACGGCGCGACAAGCCCCCACCGGCCCGCACCCTGGCAACCGCCCGGTCCCCCCTCCCGTCAGGAAGACATCTCGCACAAACCCGATGGCAGCGTCAGCGTCACCGTCAGGCCCGAGCCCGGGGACGTGCGGACCGTCACCTCACCCCCGTGCGCCGCCGCAACGCCCTGCACGATCGCCATCCCCAGCCCGCTCCCCGCGCCCCCGCCCGCCCGGAAGAACCGGTCGAAGATGCGGGCGGCGTCCTCCTCCGCGAGCCCCGGCCCCTCGTCGGCGACCCGCACCCGCACCACCCCGTCGACCCGCTCCAGATCGAGGGCGACCGCGACGTCCGCGGGCGTGTGCGTGCGTACGTTCGCCACGAGGTTGCCCAGCACCTGCCGCAGGCCCGACTCGTCGGCCCGTACGAGGAGGGCCCCTTCGGCGCTCACCGACACCGGCCGGCCCGGCTGCTGGGCCCGCAGATCCTCCGCCGCGTCCCGCACGAGACGGCTCAGGTCGACGTTCCGGAACCGCAGTTCGGGCTGTTGGTCGAGGCGCGCCAGGGTGAGCAGCTCGTCGACGAGCCGTCCCATCCGGTCGGCCTCCCCGGTCATCCGGTCCCAGGCCCGTTTGCGTTCGGCAGGCTCCCGCAGCATGCCCTTGTCGTACAGCTGGAGATAGCCGCGTATCGCGGACAGCGGCGTGCGCAGCTCGTGGGAGGCGTCCGCGACGAACCGCCGCAGCTGGGCCGCGCTCCGCTCCCGTGTCCGGTACGCCACCTCGACCTGCTGGAGCATCGAGTTGAGGGCGAGCCGCAGCTGTTCGACCTCCTGGGTCGGGTGGTGGCTGGACGGCACCCGGCGGGCCAGATCCCCTTCGGCGATCGCCGACGACGTCTCCACCATGTCCTCCAGCGGCCGCAGCCGCCGGCCCACGTTCAGCATCGTCAGTACGGCGAGCAGTGCCAGCAGCAGCACCCCGAAGAACAGATCCAGTTTGAGCGCCTTGGCCATGCCTTTGTGCAGCGCGTCGGTCGAGCCGGCGACCAGGATCACGGACCCGTCGGGCAGGGACGCGCCGATCACCCGGAACGGCGAACCGTCCACCGACACGTCACGCGGGTCCGCGTCGCCGGTGAGCGCGCGCGGATC
This sequence comes from Streptomyces sp. NPDC127119, assembly GCF_042677425.1. Classification (NCBI taxonomy): domain Bacteria; kingdom Bacillati; phylum Actinomycetota; class Actinomycetes; order Kitasatosporales; family Streptomycetaceae; genus Streptomyces; species Streptomyces sp. NPDC127119. Next base: position 21,783 of record NZ_JBHXTO010000029.1, read on the forward strand.
GCCCACCGCGGAGGCGAGCGCACGCTGGTTCGCGGTCGGTTCGAACGTGCCGAGCGTGAGGGCCCGGCCCCCGGAGTCGACCACCGCGAACAGCGAGTCCGCGTCCGGCGGGCCCAGTGTCTCCGGCGCCCGTCCCTCCCGGACGAAGGCCAGCGCGCTCAGCGAGTCGATCTGCCGTGCGGTCAGCTGCGTACTCTCCAGGGAGTCCCGCATCCTGAGGAGCTCCGAGTCGACCTGGTCCAGCAGGTAGTACCGCATGCCCATCAGGCTCACCGCCGTCGCCACGACGATGCCGAGCGCCAGCAGCCCCACGTTGGCCACTGTCAGCTTGCCGCGCAGGGAGTGGATGCCGTGCTCGCGGCAGCGCTGGAGGATCATGCGAGCCCGTATCCGACACCGCGCCGGGTCGTGATCACCGGGGCGCCGAGGGCGTCGAGCTTGCGCCGCAGATAGCTGATGTACGTCTCCACGACGGTCGACTCCGCCGGGTGCTCGTACTGCCAGACGTGCCGCAGCAGCTGCTCCTTGGGCACGATCCGGCCGCCGTTGCGCACGAGGAAGCGCAGCAGCGCGTACTCGGTGGGGGTCAGCTCGACCGTGCGGCCCGCGCGGTGCACCGAGTACGTCGTCTCGTCCAGCTCCAGGTCGCCGTAGCGCAGCGGCGGGCGTTCGGGCAGGACGTCGGCGGGGCGGGTGCGGCGCAGTACGGCGGTGATGCGGGCGATGACCTCGTCGATGTTGAACGGCTTGGTGATGTAGTCGTCGCCGAAGGAGAGCGCGCCGACGATCTCCGTGGGCGCGTCCCGCGCGGTGAGGAACACCAGCGCCAGGTCGGGCTGCTTCACGCGCAGTTCGCGGCCCAGCGCCCGGCCGTCGCCGTCCGGGAGCATCACGTCGAGGAGCGCCGCGTCCGGGCGCGTGCGCTCGGCCAGCGTCAGCGCCTGGCGGACGGTTCCGGCCGTCATCACCTCGAAGCGGTGGTAGCGCAGGGCGATGGTCAGCACGTCCGCGATGCTCGGCTCGTCCTCGACGACCAGCACGGTCGCCCCCTCGTGAGCGGTCATGCCTCCCAGTATCGGCGCGACCACTGACAACGGGGCCGGCTCACGCTTTGGAGTTCCTTGTGAGTCATGGCCAGGTCATGTCCCGCGGCCCGCGCCGCGCCCGATGCTGTGGCCCAGGACCTGGGGGACCAACCGATCGACCCGATGAACAATCGAGCGACTAAGGGGCGTTGAGGCGTGACGACATTGGCACGGTGGTGCTATCGGCACCGGCTGGTGGTCCTGATTCTGTGGGTGGGGGCGCTGTTGGGGCTGGGCTTCGCTGGCTCCGCCGCGGGCACGAACTACGCGGACACCTTCACTCTTCCGAACACGGACTCCACGCGCGCGTACGACCTGATGGAGAAGGCCTTCCCGGAGCGGTCCGGCGACACGGACACGGTGGTGTGGAAGGTCGACGACGGGACGGTACGGGACGCGTCCGTACGTTCCCGGATCGAGCCCGCCCTGGAGGAGATCGGGCGCATGAAGGGCGTCGGCGAGGTCAGCAGCCCGTACGCCGCCCAGGGGGCCACGCAGATCAGCGGGAACGGGCGGATCGCGTACGCCCAGATCACCTTCACCGAGCAGGCCAACGGTGTGCCGAAGGCGCTCGTGGAGGACGTCGTCGACACGGCGCAGGACGCCGAACGCGCCGGGCTCCGGGTGGAGCTGGGCGGCCAGGCGATCACCCGCACCCAGGAACCGCCCACCGGCATCGCCGAGATGGTCGGCATCCTGGCCGCGGCGGTCGTCCTCTTCCTCGCCTTCGGCTCGCTCTTCGCGATGCTGCTGCCGCTCGTCGTCGCGATCGCGGCCCTCGGCACCGGCCTGATGGCGACCTCGCTGCTCAGCCATGTCACCGACGTGCCCGAAGTGGCGCCGCTGCTCGGTTCGCTGATCGGTCTGGGCGTCGGCATCGACTACGCCCTGTTCATCGTGACGCGGCACCGCAGGGGCATCCTGCGCGGTATGAAGCCCGAGGAGTCCGCCGTCACGGCCCTCAACACCTCGGGCCGCGCGGTTCTGTTCGCCGGCGGCACGGTGTGCATCGCGCTCGCCGGGATGCTGGTGATGAACATGCGCTTCCTTGACGGTGTCGTCGTCGCCACGTCGCTGACGGTCGTGCTGAGCGTGCTCGCCGCGACCACCCTGCTGCCCGCGCTCCTGGGACTGCTCGGTATGCGCGTGCTCAGCCGCAAGCAGCGCCGCAGGCTCGCCGCCGAGGGGCCGGAGTCGGAGGAGGCGAGCGGACTCGCCGCCCGCTGGTCCGCCTTCGTGCAGAAGCGGCCGAGGTCGATCGCCGCCGGGGCGTTCCTCGTGATGATGGTCCTGGCGCTGCCCGTCCTGTCGATCCGGCTCGGCGCCACCGACCAGGGCAACCACCAGGACTCCACGACCACCCGGCAGGCGTACGACCTGCTCGCCGAAGGGTTCGGGCCCGGCTTCAACGGCCCTCTCCAGGTGGTCGTGGACGGCAGGGACGCCGACGCGCTCGTCTCCACCATCCGCTCGACCGACGGCGTCGCACAGGTCGCCGCCGCGCCGCCCGCGCGGGGCATCACGGTCATCCAGGTGGTGCCCACCACGTCCCCGCAGTCCGAGAGGACGGACCAGCTGATCGACCGGCTGCGCGACGACGTGATCCCGGAGTCCGGGGCCCAGGCCCATGTGGGCGGTGTGACCGCCGTATTCAAGGACTTCGCGGCCGTCACGGGGGAGCGGCTGCCCTACTTCGTCGCGGCGATCATCTCGCTCGGCTTCCTGCTGCTGATGGTGGCCTTCCGCTCGCTGGTGGTGCCGCTGACGGCGGCCCTGATGAACCTCATCGCGGCAGCCGCCTCCTTCGGAGTGCTCGTCGCGATCTTCCAGTGGGGCTGGGGCACGGAACTCCTCGGCATCGGCAAGGAGGGGCCGATCACCGCCTTCCTGCCGGTCATCATGCTGTCGCTGCTCTTCGGGCTCTCGATGGACTACCAGGTGTTCCTGGTGAGCCGTATGCACGAGGAGTGGGTGCACACCAAGGACAACGCGCGCGCGGTCCGGGTCGGCCTCGCCGAGACCAGCCGGGTCATCAACTGCGCGGCCCTGATCATGATCTGTGTGTTCTCCGCGTTCGTGCTCAGCGGTGACATGGAGGGCGCGATGGCGGGCATCGGGCTCGCGGCGGCGGTCGCGCTCGACGCGTTCATCCTGCGTACGGCCCTGGTGCCGGCCGCGATGCACCTCCTGGGCAACTCCAACTGGTGGCTGCCCGCAGGCCTGGAGAAGCGGCTGCCGCACCTGGCGGTGGAGCCCCGCGAGGAGACCGTCGCCGAGCCCCACGCGCGCGTGGCCGACGCCGGGACAGGCACTGGCACTGGTACAGGCACCGGCACTGATGGCGGTTCCACCGTGATCCACGGCTTCGTCCGCACCCCGGACGGCGCGCCCGTCGAGGGTGCCGCGCTGACCCTGCTCTCCAAGGGCGGCCGTCAGCTCGACCGGGTGACCTCGCTGGCCGACGGCTCGTACATCGTCTCGGTCCCGTCCGCGGGCGCGTACCTGCTGGCCGTGACGGCCCGGGAGCACCCCTCCCGGGCCCGCCATGTGACGGTCGGCGCGGAACCGCTGGTGTACGACGTGGAGCTGGCGGAGGACGAGGTGGACGCGGTGAACTGACCGCGCGAGACGCTATTCCGAGGACTGTTTCACGGACTTCCTGGCGGCTTTGGCGGGATCGGGCAGCGCGTTCGTCATCCCCGGCAGGAAGTCCGTGAACAGCTCGTGCACCTCACGGACCAGGGGCCGCAGCACACGGAAGCGGGCCAGCGAGACGCCGAGCGAGGTGAGGCGGGCGCCGCGTTCGGCGAGCCGGTAACTGCGCTCGCGCCCCTCCGTACGGTCGAAGATCCAGTACAGGACCAGGCCCATCTGGGAGAGCCACAGCAGCTCGGGAAGCACCTCCCGCAGCTCCTCCGGGATCTTCGCCTTCGAACCGCTCAGCACCTCGCTGCAGACGCCGATGGCCTCCACGCGCGCGTGCTCCGACTCGGGCGAGAACGGGCTGAGCGGGCTGTCCGGGTCGGCGGCGTTCTTGAAGAACTGCACCGCGAACTCGTGGTACGGCGTCGCCACGTCCAGCCACGCCTTCAGGACCCCGGCGATCCGTTTCTCCAGGTCCCGCTCGTGGTCCAGGACCTCACGGACCGCCGCGCGGTGCTCCACGGCCATGCGGTCGTAGAAGCCCTGGATCAGGTGCTCCTTGCCCGCGAAGTAGTAGTACGCGTTGCCTACGGAGACCCCGGCCTCCTTGGCGATGGCCCGCATCGTCGTCTTCTCGTAACCCCGTTCCTGGAACAGGCGCATGGCCGTCTCCAGGATCAGGGCCCGGGTCTGCTCGCTCTTGGCGGGCGTTCGCGGGGCGCCGGGGCCTTCGGGCACCGCGGCGCCCTCGGGCACGGCGTGGCCTTCGGGCACCGCGGGACCGTCCGGGCTGGGGGCACTGTCGTTCGCTGCTGGCACGGGACAGAGCCTAACGAGGCGGACAGGTGCCGCCGTCGCAGGCGGGTGGCTCGTAGACCCAGCCCACGGTCTGGTCGTACGTCCAGCCGTCGGCCGCGACGTACGTACGCCCGCCCCACTGCCCGTTCCGCCCGTCCCAGTACCCTTCCCGGCGGGCCCGCTGCCCCTCGCGCCACCTGGCCGCGGCGAGCACCGCGCCCCGGGCCAGCCGGGCCCCGGCCGGAGTGCTGAGCCGGTGGGCCATCGGGCGGTGGTCGGCGAGCGCCCACAGGGTGACGACCCAGGCGGCGGTGCCCCGGTAGATCTGGCCCGCGTCCCCGATCACGGTGATCTCGTCGAGCGTCGCGGCGTGGTCGAGCCCGGGGTAGCGGCGCGTGGCCTCCGCCGATCCGGCGGCCACCAGTTCCAGGGGCACCAACTGCCGCTGCCGTACGAGCCAGTCGCGCAGGAAGGCGCAGAGCGAGCACTGTGCGTCGTACAGGACGGTGAGCCCGCGGACCGGGACGCGTACGGCGTCCCGGTCCGGGCCGGTGGTGGTCGCCACCGGGGTCACGCCCCGGCCGTCGGCGCGACCCAGCCCTGCGGCGGCACGGGCGGCTGCTGCTCGCGCTCCATGACGCCCCGGCGGCGGATCTTGTTGAGCACGTACACGTTCCCCAGGTGCATGGCGCCGAGCACCAGGAGCACCACGCCGAGCTTGGTCGACAGGGCCTCGAAGACCCCGCGGGCGTCGGCGATCTCGTCGTCCTGGTTGAGATAGAGCGCCACGAAGCCGAGGTTCACCAGGTAGAAGCCGACCACCAAGAGGTGGTTGACGGCGTCCGCGAGTTTTTCGTTCCCCTGGAGTACATCGGCCAGGAAGATCCGCCCGTTGTGGCTGAGCGTCCGTGCCACCCAGACCGTCAGCGCGACGCTGATCAGCAGATATATGACATACGCAACGACCGTGAGGTCCATGTCCCCGCCCCTTCTTGAACGTGTTCAAAAGGCTTTCGAGAGACAACGTAGACCTGTTTTTGAACACGTTCAAGTAGGGCGTCGGCGGTACGGGTGTGACGTGCGGCTCAGGCGTGCGGGGGGCTCATCCGGTGCGGGCCAGCTCCGGCCGCTTGGTGTAGTCGGTGAACCCGATGACGTTGCCCCAGGGGTCGGCGACCTCGACGGTCCAGCCGGTGGCGACGGAGAGGGGCGCGTCGAGGGGCTGCACGCCGGCGGCGGCGAGGGTGTCGGCCATGCCTCTGGCGTCCCGCACTTCCAGCCAGATCCGGGGCGAAGCCCAGGCGGGCGGCCGGTGCCCCAGCTCGTCCTCCAGCCGCAGCAGCACGCCGGGCGTCTCCTTGCCGACCTTCAATACGGCGATCCCGGCCTCGTCGAGCCGGAACCCGACCGTGAACCCGGCCCGCCGGTAGAAGTCCACGGCCTCGTCGAGATTGCCGACGGGGAGGAGGACGTTGTCGAATCCGAGCAGTTCGTACGACTCTTCGTCTGACATGTCGTCAGATTAGGTGGCGGGGTGGGGGTGAAGGGGGAGGTGATGGGGCTGGGGCGAGGCGGTCACCCGTGTGGCGCCCTGGTCACTCGTTCGGCTGGGCACGACGCCATTGCCCCTGGGTACGCTGAACCCACAGGCGAGACTCCGTCCCATGGGAGCAATGATGAGCGCCGCATTCGAGAACGGGCTCGACGACGAGCCTGAGTACCGCTGGCCGATTCCGCCCCCGGAGGGTTGGACCGCGGACGATCTCGACCGGATTCCGGGCCTCCCGCCGCACACGGAGTTGATCGACGGGAGCCTGGTTTTCGTGAGTCCGCAGACCGCATTTCATATGCTGTGCATGCGTTTGCTGGAGTACAGCTTTCTGAGCCAGGTGCCTGACCACATGAAGGTTTTCCGGGAGTTCACCGTCAGGCTGGACCAGCGGAACAGGCCGGAGCCAGACCTGCTGGTGGTGTCAGCGGAGGCGTACACAGGCCTCAACCAGACCTGGTGCAAGCCCGAGGACGTCTTTCTGGCGGTCGAGGTCGTGTCTCCCGACTCCCGGGAACGGGACCGCGAGGTCAAGCCCCGTAAGTTCGCAGAAGCCGGGGTGCCGCATTTCTGGCGGGTCGAGAAGGACGAGGAGAAGGGCCTCCCGGTCGTGTACGTCTACGAACTCGACCCCGCCACGCAGTCGTACGGCCTCACCGGCATCTTCCACGACCGTCTGAAGACCACAGCACCCTTCGACATCGAGATCGACCTCACGGCCGTGGGCTGAAGGCCGGGCGCTTCGGGGGACGCGGCGTGAGACTCACGCGGGGGTTGTCCCCGTGACAGGGCTCAGCGGTCGAGCCCGTGCTTCACGATGCGCTGGGCCACCGTCTGGGCCGGGGCGGCCAGTTCGGCGGCGATCCGGGATTCCGTGCCGCCGTCCGTCGTGACGGTCGCCGGGAGGGGCGGGACGGCGAGGAGGCACTGGCGGCGCAGGTGGGTCGGGGGGTGGGTCGTGTCGACGCTGTGGCCTCGCAGGACCGCCGCGCGGCGCTGGCGTTCGTACTCGCTCGCCGGAACGGAGTCCATGTGCGCGCCCAGGCGTTCCCACAGGCCCAGCCAGGGCTCCCGGCCCGCCGCGCCGCGCCGGCCGACCTGCTGGGCGTTGGTCTCGCGGCGCAGCATGGTCTCGGCCGAGTCGAGGACGAGGAAACGGTTCATGATCGACGCGGCAGCGTCGGTGGACCCGGCGCGCGCGGCCATCGAGTCGGCGAGGTACTCGGCACGCTGTGTCGCCCGCAGGGTCAGCCGGTCCAGCAGCATCAACAGCCCCTGGATCAGGGCGCGGGGCAGAACGAAGACCAGGTTGACGAAGGCCTCCACGATCGTCGGGTTCGGCGTCGGGCCGACGTAGTAGCGCCAGGTGCTGAGGGAGCGGAGCGCGTTGCCGATGATCAGTCCGTGCCGGGTGTCCCCGTTGCTGTAGTGGCCGAGTTCATGGCCGAGCAGGGCGATCCGCTCCTGCGGGGTGAGGATCTCCCAGAGCGGCACGCCGATGGTCAGCAGCCGGCGACCGCGTATCCCGTACGTCGTCACGCTCGCGTTCAGCTCGGCGCTGACGGCGACCGTGTCCACCCCACGGGTGCCCGCGACGACGGCGACCTCGTCGATCAGCGCGAAGAGCGCGGGCGCGTCGGTGCGGGTCAGCAGGGGCTGGTCGTCGGGCAGTTCGGAGAAGCGCGGCCGCAGCGTCCAGGTGAGCACCGCGAGAACCAGGCCGAGGACCATCCCGGCGCCGCCCCACCCGGTGACGAGGAACCACACCGTGCCGACGGCCAGGGCCACGGTGACGCCGTGCACCGCGAGCGCGATCAGGTAGGCCGCGAGGCCGGCGGCGTCGCGGCGCGGGCGCAGCGTCTCTCCGGCGGCGACCTCGGTGGCCAGGCGCTCGCCGTGACGGCGGGCGAGTCTTCGCCGCCGTCTCTCCAGCCGCCCCGGCTCCTCACCGGGCCGCTCCGGATCCACGTTCCAGTCGCACCCGGCACACCAGGTGGTGAACCGCGCGTCCGCCCGGATCTCGTCCCCGCACTGCGGACACGGCTGCGCTGTCTCTCCGGCCTGACCGGCGGTCCCGACGCTGGTACTCACGTGACGTCTCCCTCTCCCCGACCCCTCCCCAGAGGCCGCTCCGTGCGTGACGCCACAGCTGATCACTCCACGGCCACCACGTAAAGCTTTTTTGGGCCCCTGACGTGCGGATACCGCGACGAGCGCGCGAACGCCTTCACCGGCAGGGGCGTCGGCCGACTATCTCCTGACGGACGGCGGCCAACAGCGAGCGGAGGCCTGCCGGGGGGACGGTGAGTGCGGTGGCCGGATCGTCGGACTCACGGAGACGGAGTTCGCCGGCGGGGGTGGTGGCGAGTTCCAGGCAGTTGTTTCCCTCGCTGCTGTAGGACGACTTCTGCCAGTGGAGGGTGGGCATCGGAGGCCTTTCACAGGTTGTCGATGATCGCCTGGATCAGGGTTCGCGATTCGGCTTCCTTGAGGGCGACCGCTCTGAAGTGGGTCATGAAGGTGCGGTATTTCTCCAGTTGCAGGTCGGCGTGGAGGAATACGGACCCATGTTCGGCGTCGAGCTGAACGGTGTCCAGTTGCGGAACGGGCCCCTCGGCGTACAGAACGGTCTGCCCGGCGCCGGGGAAGACGCCGGCTTCGTAAGGGATCACCAGGACGGTGACATGCTCCCGCTCGCTCATCTCGACGATGTGCTCCAGCTGTTCCCGCGTCACGTCGCGGCTGCCGAACCGCATGCGCAGAGCCGCCTCGTGGATGATCGCCGTGTAGGGGATCGGGTTGTCCGCGAAGAGGATGCCCTGGCGCTTGATCCGATGCGTAACGCGGTACTCGATCTCGGGTGGGGACAGCTTGGGGATGGACTGCCTGAACACAAGGCGGGCGTAGTCGACTGTCTGGAACAGACCCGGGATGTGAGCGATCTGGGCTGTGCTGATCGTTGTCGCGTGGTGTTCCAGTTCGGAGAGGTCGAGCAGGCCGGAGGGCAGCGTTTCGCGGTACTCGTCCCACCAGCTTCGCCCCCGCCCCGCCGCCGTCGCCACGAGCGCTTCGATGTACGGCTCGTCCGAACTGCCGTAGCTGTGCGCGAACATGCGGATCCGGTCGGCGCTGACGCCGAAACGCCCGGCTTCGATGGAGCTGATGCGTGCCGCGTTGACGCTCAGCAACTCGCCCGCCTCGCGTGCGGTCATCCCCGCTCGCTCTCGCAGTTTGCGCAGCTCAGCGCCAATGCGCTGCTGTCGTACGGTCGCTGCTGCCCTTGGCGGCATGCAGTCACCCTCTCACTCGTAGGGGTAATGGTTTGACGAAATTGGTAGTAACCCTACTCCGTACCTCTATCTTCGGTGTCGAGGCAATCAGTGCAACCCCTGTACCCCACCGAGGAGTTACGGACATGACCGAACTCGCCCTGCATCACCCTGCCCACTCGCCGCTCGACGGCGACTGGGAGTACGCACTCCGTATCCCCCACTCGCCCCTGGGGCCGGGCATCGTCCGTGCCCACGTGCGGGCCGTGCTCACCCGGTACCAGGTGGACTCCGGCGTCCTCGACAACGCCCAACTCGTCGCGTCGGAGCTGGTCACCAACTCCCTCTCCTGCACGCGGGACTCCGTCGCCGTGCGGCTCATGCGCACCGACGGCCGGTTGCGGCTCAGCGTGTGGGACAGCAGCCCGTATCCTCCACCGCGTTCGTCGGGAGCCGTCGCGGGGCCGGACGACGAGAGCGGGCGCGGGCTCTGGCTCACCCGGGCGTGCGCCGACGACTGGGGCCACTACCTCGTGATCAACGGGCGGCGCAACGGCGGCGGCAAGGAGGTCTGGGCCGAGTGGCACGCCCCCGGTGCGTAGGCTCGGCCGGGCCCCGCTTCGTGACACGTGCCGCATCCGTGCACAACACCACGGCCGAACCGGCTTCTCTATCCGCCGTCCTCTCCGGCAAGATGTCCTGACCTGATTCTTTTCATACGTCATCCCCGTCCCCAGGAGCAGTCACCGTGAGCGAGCAGCCGTCTCAGCCGCAGCAGCCCCCGAACCAGCCGCCCGGCTACGGCTATCCGAACTCCGGGGAGACGCCTCCCGGTTACGGCTATCCGAACCCGGGCTCCGTCCCGCCCAGCGACGGCAACCCGTACGCGAGCGGCAGTCAGCCGGGGCAGCCGTACGGGCCTCCGCAGTCCGGGTATCAGCAGGGGCCGGGGTATCCGCCCCCCGGCGGGTACGCCCCGGCCGGTGCGTACCCTCCCGGTACCTTCACCGGTGACCCCAACGCCCCGTACGGGTACGACCCCTACGGGCGCCCGTACTCCGACAAGTCGAAGATCGTCGCGGGTGTCCTCCAGCTCTGCCTGGGGAGCCTCGGTGTCGGGCGGTTCTACATCGGCAGCGTGGGGATCGGGCTCGCCCAGCTCTTCACCTGCGGTGGGCTCGGCATCTGGGCCCTCATCGACGGCATCATGCTGCTGACCGGGCACAACGCCACGGACGCCCAGGGCCGCCCCCTGCGTGGCTGAGACGGGCCCCGTGCGCGCGGAACTGCTGCGGCGCCCGGCGACCGCACCCCTCGCGGTGCTCGTCGCCGGGGCCGTCGGCGCGGGCTATCTGTACGGCACCGACCCGCACGAGCCCGGCCACGTGCTGCCCGCGTGCCCGTTCCGGTTCGTCACCGGGCTGCTCTGCCCGGCCTGCGGCGGCACGCGGATGACGTACGACCTGATGCACGGTCAGTTCGGCGCGGCCTGGCTCGACAACAGGGCGCTGCTGCTCGCCTCGCCGTTCGCCCTCGCGCTGTTGGCGCGCTGGATCGTGGAGGGGCTGCGCGGGCGTCGCTGGCGGCCCGAACTCAGGCCCCGCGTACAGGTGTTGATCCTGTCGCTGGCCGTGGCGTGGACCGTGGTTCGCAATATTCGGAACTGATTTTGGCATAACTTGATCACGGGATGGGAACAATAGACCGTTTACCCTCCCAGCCGCCCCTCCCTTCTCCGTACGCTCACACGGCACAGGGGGGATGACGTGTACGCGGCCATGCCGCTATGCGATCTCGGACGGGCTTCTTTCTCCGTCGGAGGTCCCTCCTGGTGATGTCCCGGAGCGGGCCCGCCCCCGCTCCGGTGTCTGTTGAAGCCATTCAGATTCATCCAGTCATCCAGGAGCACGTCTCATGACCGTCCCCACTCCCGCCACCCCGTACGGCGTCGACCCGCAGGGCCGCCCCTACTCGGACAAGTCGAAGATCGTCGCGGGCATCCTCCAGATCTTCCTGGGCACGCTCGGCATCGGCCGCTTCTACGTCGGCTCCGTCGGCGTCGGTGTCGCCCAGCTCCTCACCTGCGGTGGCCTGGGCTTCTGGGCGCTGATCGACGGCATCCTGTTCCTCACCAGCAACGACCGCACCGACAAGCAGGGCCGCGTACTGCGTGGCTGATGTCGCCAGGTGCACCGCAAGAGGGGCCCCACTCCGGCGGGAGTGGGGCCCCTCTTGCGTGCGTACGCGCAGTGGTACCGGAGTACCGGAGGATCAGAAGCGGCGCGTGATCAGCGCCCGCTTCACTTCCTGGATCGCCTTCGTGACCTCGATACCGCGCGGGCAGGCGTCCGTGCAGTTGAACGTCGTGCGGCAACGCCACACGCCGTCCTTGTCGTTGAGGATCTCCAGGCGCTGCTCTCCGGCGTCGTCACGCGAGTCGAAGATGAAGCGGTGGGCGTTCACGATGGCCGCCGGGCCGAAGTACTGGCCGTCGTTCCAGAACACCGGGCACGAGGACGTGCACGCGGCGCAGAGGATGCACTTCGTCGTGTCGTCGAAGCGCTCCCGGTCCTCCGCCGTCTGCAGACGCTCGCGCGTCGGCTCGTTCGTCTCCTTCGTGACGAGGAACGGCATCACGTCGCGGTACGCCTGGAAGAAGGGCTCCATGTCCACGACCAGGTCCTTCAGCACGGTGAGGCCCTTGATGGGCTCGACCGTGATGGGCTTGGCCGGGTTGATGTCCTTGATCAGGGTCTTGCAGGCGAGACGGTTCTTGCCGTTGATCCGCATGGCGTCCGAGCCGCAGATGCCGTGCGCGCAGGACCGGCGGAACGTCAGGGTGCCGTCCAGGTCCCACTTGATCTTGTGCAGCGCGTCGAGGACACGCTCCTTGGGGTCGATCTCCAGCTGGAAGTCTTCCCAGACCGCTTCCGCCGAGTTCTCGGGGTTGAAGCGGCGGATGCGGAACGTGGCCGTGATGTACGGGGAGTCGGCGAAGCCGGGCTCGGCCGTGCCGGCCGCGTCGGCCTTGTCCAGGGTCGGGGTTGCCATCAGTACTTACGCTCCATCGGCTGGTAGCGGGTCTGCACGACCGGCTTGTAGTCGAGACGGATCGACTCGGTGCCGTCGTCGCCGACCTCGCGGTACGCCATGGTGTGGCGCATGAAGTTGACGTCGTCGCGGTTGGGGTAGTCCTCGCGGTAGTGACCGCCGCGGGACTCCTTGCGGGCGAGCGCGGACACGGCCATGACCTCGGCGAGGTCGAGCAGGTTGCCCAGCTCGACGGCCTCGAGGAGGTCGGTGTTGAACCGCTTGCCCTTGTCCTGGACGGACACGTTCAGGTAGCGCTCGCGCAGCTCGGCGATCTTCTCGACGGCCGTCTTGATCGTCTGCTCGGTGCGGAACACCATGACGTTGGCGTCCATGCACTCCTGCAGCTCACGGCGGATGTCCGCCACGCGCTCGTTGCCCGTGGAAGCCCGCAGCCGCTCGATCTGCGCGACGACCAGCGAGGACGGGTCCTCGGGCAGTTCGATGTGCCCGACCGTGGCCGAGTACTCCGCCGCCGCGATGCCCGCGCGCTTCCCGAACACGTTGATGTCGAGCAGCGAGTTCGTGCCCAGGCGGTTGGCGCCGTGCACGGAGACGCACGCGACCTCACCGGCCGCGTACAGGCCCGGGACGACGGTGGTGTTGTCCGCCAGGACCTCACCCTCGACGTTCGTCGGGATGCCGCCCATGGCGTAGTGCGCGGTGGGCTGGATCGGGATCGGGTCCGTGTACGGCTCGATGCCGAGGTACGTACGCGCGAACTCCGTGATGTCCGGGAGCTTGGCGTCCAGCTGCTCCGGCGGCAGGTGCGTGAGGTCGAGGTAGACGTGGTCGCCCTCGGGACCGCAGCCGCGGCCCTCACGGATCTCCGTGTAGATGGAGCGGGACACGACGTCACGGGACGCGAGGTCCTTCATGACCGGCGCGTACTTCTCCATGAAGCGCTCGCCGTCCTTGTTGCGGAGGATGCCGCCCTCACCGCGGGCGCCCTCCGTCAGCAGGATGCCCATGCGCCAGATGCCGGTCGGGTGGAACTGGAAGAACTCCATGTCCTCCAGCGGCAGGCCACGGCGGTAGACCGCGGCCTGGCCGTCACCGGTCAGCGTGTGCGCGTTCGACGTCACCTTGAAGAACTTGCCGGTGCCGCCGGACGCGTAGATCACGGCCTTCGCCTGGAAGACGTGGATCTCACCGGTCGCCAGTTCGTAGGCGACGACGCCGGCCGACTTCTTGACGCCGTCGACCTCCACGAGCAGCTGGTCGAGGACGTAGAACTCGTTGAAGAACTCCACGCCCTCCTTGACGCAGTTCTGGTAGAGCGTCTGGAGGATCATGTGGCCGGTGCGGTCCGCCGCGTAGCAGGACCGGCGGACCGGGGCCTCGCCGTGGTTGCGGGAGTGCCCGCCGAACCGGCGCTGGTCGATGGTGCCGTCCGGGGTCCGGTTGAACGGCAGGCCCATCTTCTCCAGGTCGAGGACCGCGTCGATGGCCTCCTTCGCCAGGATCTCGGCGGCGTCCTGGTCGACCAGGTAGTCGCCGCCCTTGATCGTGTCGAAGGTGTGCCACTCCCAGTTGTCCTCCTCCACGTTCGCCAGCGCGGCGGCCATACCGCCCTGCGCGGCGCCCGTGTGGGAGCGGGTGGGGTAGAGCTTCGTCAGCACGGCGGTCCGGCTGCGCTTCGTCGACTCGATGGCCGCGCGCATTCCGGCGCCGCCGGCGCCGACGATGACGGTGTCGTACTTGTGGATCTTCATGATTCTCGCAGCCCCGTGCCTAGCGGATGTTCGGGTCGAAGGTGAAGATCACCAGCGTGCCCAGCAGGATGGTGAACACCGTGGCGGTGTAGAGCAGGCCCTTGAGCCACAGCCGGGTGTCCGCGCGCTCCGCGTAGTCGTTGATGACCGTACGCAGGCCGTTGGCGCCGTGCAGCATCGCCAGCCACAGCATCAACAGATCCCAGACCTGCCAGAACGGGGAGGCCCAGCGGCCCGCCACGAAGGCGAAACCGATCTTGGAGACGCCGCCGTCGAGGACGAGCTGGATGAGCAGGTGGCCGAGGACCAGGACGACCAGGACGACGCCGGACAGCCGCATGAACAGCCAGCCGTACATCTCGAAGTTGCCGCGGGTGGACTTCGGGGTCTTCCTGGTCCGCTTGCGCGGGGCTTCGATGAGGGGCGCCGGGTTGTCGACGTCGTAGAGGGACGCGCCCTCGACGGGGCCGATGCCGGGCGCGGTCTTCTCGGTGGTGCCTGTGTTGTTCGACATCTTGCGCGTCAGCTCCCGAAGACTTCACGAGCGGCGTGGCCGAGGACGGGGTACAGGGCCCCGATCATCAGCACGACCCAGATGCCGACAACGGTCCAGAGCATCTGCTTCTGGTAGCGCGGGCCCTTCGACCAGAAGTCGACGGCGATCACCCGCAGGCCGTTGAGCGCGTGGAAGAGGATGGCGGCGACGAGGCCGTACTCCAGCAGCGCGACGATCGGCGTCTTGTAGGTGGCTACGACCTTGTCGTAGTCCTGGGGAGAGACACGGACAAGAGCGGTGTCCAGCACGTGTACGAACAGGAAGAAGAAGATGAGGACGCCGGTGACTCGATGAGCCACCCAGGACCACATTCCTTCCCGGCCGCGGTACAGCGTTCCAGCCGGCACGGAAGAACCCTCCGGGAGCGGGGATTGGGGCCTGCCGGCTTCGATGTCGACCTGGCCCGGCCGGGTACGGTCCACCGGCCCTGGCCATCGTAGCGACGTGTTGTCGGAACGTTTACGGCGGGCCTACCGATGTGATCGAACTGGCAGGCAAAGGGGTACGTATGGGCTATTGCGGGTGGGGTCGGGTGCGGGTGTGTCGTGGCCGGCCTCAGGGATTGCGCAGTTCCCCGCGCCCCTGAAGGCGAAAGACTGCGCAGTTCCCCGCGCCCCTGAAGGTCAAGGATTGCGCCGTTCCCCGCGCCCCCAACGAGCTAGAAGACTGCGCCGTTCCCCGCGCCCCTGGACGGTTGCGCAGTTCCCCGCGCCCCTACGGGCGAAAGACTGCGCCGTTCCCCGTGGCTCTGGAGGCGCCCGCGGCTCCCAGGGATCTGGTCAGGCGGCCTCTGGTCAGGCGGCGGAGTTCTTCTGCCGCGAGCGTCAGCTCTTTGTCCGGGTCGTTGGCCAGGCGGGAGCTGATTTCGGTCAGGACCAGGTCGGGGGACTCCTCCGGGGGCGTGTCGTCCAGGCAGATGACGAAGACATGGCCGAAACGGCTCTCGTACGCGGCGTGGGCGGCGCTCAGGGCCATGTGTGCGGCGGAGTACGCGCCGTCCGGGAGGAGCGTGAGGGATTCGCAGGCCAGGGCCTCGGAGACATCGGCCGACGTCAGGTCGTACGCCGCCTCGTCGGACGCGGCCAGCAGGGCGTCCAGGTCGGGATAGGGGCGGTGCGCGGCGACCCGGCGGGCCCAGTGGGAGCTGCCGCAGCAGGCCAGGAGCGCGCGCTCGGCCTCGTCCGCGGGCATGGCGTTGAACCGGGCCAGGCCGGTGGGGCGGTGTCCGGGCGGCTCCGGTGTGGCGACGGCCTGGCCGGGGAGACGGGAGGGACGGTGCGCGGGCAGCGTGGGTTCCTCGGCGGTTCGGCGGCGCGGGGAGGCGCGCCACGCGGGATTCGGCAGGGGATCAGAAGGAGCTACATGGGAGACAAGGGAATGAAGTGAGAGGTGTGGTTTCACGCTATCGAGGCTTGGCGGTAGCTGTCCGAGAGATGCCCGAACTTCACCCGTAAGGGAGAGTTTCAGGACAGATGGTGGACGGCGGCACCGGGCGCCGGGGCTTAGGTTCACAGCGGAGGTACAGCGTACGGGGACGGACGCGGGGGAGTGATCGGGAGAGTGAGTGGTCTGTGGTGAGCGGGCGTAGGCGCAAAGGGCCGGCATCGGTCCACAAGAAGCCCCTGCTGGTCGGCGCGGGTGTCGTGGTGGTCGTGGCGGGCGCCGCGCTGACCGTCGGGCTCTGGCCGAGCGGCGATCCGGGCGGGTCCTCGACCGGGCGGCCCTCCGGCGGGAGAAGCGCCCTGGCACCGGCGGACTCCCCGACCCCGTCACCCGATCGGACGTATCCGATGTCACAGGCGCCCCGGACGATTCCGGCGGTCCGCGAGCACACTCCCGCCCGTGGACCCGGCTGGCGGCCCGCGAAGGGCGGCCGGGTGGTCGTGGGCGACGACGCGCTCGCCGACGAGGGACGGCTGCTGGCCGAGGAGCTGGGGCTGTCCTACGCGGGCCGGGGCGAGGCGCGCGCCGGGGACGTCGGGCTGAACCTCACGGACGAGGACGCGAACGCCGAGTCGTACACGCTGCGGGTGGCCGACGGGCGGGTGCGGATCAGCGGTACGGAGGAGGCGGGCGTCTTCTACGGCACCCGCACGCTCAAGCAGGAGGTCCACGGGAACGCCACGGCGCCCGAGGGGGTCGTACGCGACTCGCCCGCCAAACCGCAGCGCGGATTCATGCTGGACATCGCGCGCAAGCATTTCACCGCCGCCTGGATCGAGGACCGCATCCGTGAGCTGGGCGATCTGAAGTACAACCAGCTCGGGCTGCACTTCTCCGACGACCAGGGCTTCCGGATAGCCTCCGACTCGCACCCCGAGATCGTCTCGAAGGAACACCTGACCAAGGCCGAGGTACGCCGCATCCTCGCCCTCGCGAAGAGCCGCCACATGGCCGTCGTGCCCGAGATCGACTCACCGGGACACCTCGGCGCGGTGATCGCCGCCCATCCGGACCTCCAGCTCCGCAACACCGCGGGTGTCGCCTCCAAGGGCGCGCTCGACATCTCGAAGCCCGCCGCCGCGAAGATCGTCGACGAGCTGCTGAACGAGTACGCCGACCTGTTCCCCGGGCCGTACTGGCACCTCGGCGCCGACGAGTACCAGGCGCTGACGGTGGCGAACCCGGCGGCCTCGTACCCGCAGCTGGCCACCGCCGCGACGAAGGAGTACGGATCCGGGGCCGGGATCGCCGACCTGGCGACCGGGTGGCTCAACGACCGGGCCGACACCATGCGCGGCCACGACCGGACCATGCGCGCCTGGAACGACGGGATCTTCGCCGGGGGCACCGTCCAGGCCGACAAGGACCTGAAGGTCGCGTACTGGACCGGCAAGGAGATCGGCGCGCGGCAGCCGACGGAGTACCTGCGGTCCGGGCGCGAGCTGCTCAACTACAACGACGAGTACCTGTACTACGTCCTCGGCCAGCCCAACACCTTCGTCTACCCGACCGGGCAGCGCATCTACGAGCAGTGGACGCCCCTCGTCGTCCGCGGTACGAGCCCGGTGCCCAAGGAGTACGACGACCAGATCCTCGGCGCGTCCTTCGCCGTCTGGTGCGACCTCTCGAACTCCCAGACCCAGGCCCAGGTGGCGGCGGGCATCCGGATGCCGCTGCGGGCGCTGACACAGAAGCTGTGGGACCCGCGCAAGCCCGCGTCGTCGTGGGCCGACTTCAAGGCGCTGGCGGGCAAGCTGGACTGAGCGGGACGGCCCGTGGCGGCGCCCCGGCCGAGACTGCGCAGTCGCCCCGGCCGTGACTGTGCAGTTTCTGACGGCTTGCGTGTTCCGGTGGCGAACTACTGTGCCCGTGTGGTGTATTCGGCGCTGGCCGACCGATACACCGGGGGGAGCGGCATGGGCTACTGGGGGTATTTCGTCGTGGGCAGAAGCGAGCAGCCGCTTGCCGAGCTACGCGCGTTGTCGGGTGCGGCGGGCATGACGCTGCACGAGACGGCGGACGGCGGCTGGCAGGTCTGGGAGTACCCGAACGCTCCCGACGGGGGCGCCTCGGACGTGGGGAACATGAACGACCTCGCGGAGGAGACGGGCGCGCCCGCGCTCTTCGGATACGTCATGGACAGCGACTGCGTGGTCGTCGAGGCGGCGGCGCCCGACAGCGGGGCCTGGACGACCTGTCTGGCCAGGGACGCGATGGCCGGGTACCTGGGCGGGAACGAGGACGGGCTGGCCGTCGACGACTTCTTCCTGGAGCCGCGCGACGCCGTCCTACGGGCCCTCGCCTGGGCCGCCGAGTCGGGCCGTGACGCGTCGGAGGAACGTCTCCTCGATGTGCTCAGTTCCGATGCGAACCCCTCGGCCGAGATGCTGTTCTTCCGGTTCCTGGACCGGCTGGGCGTCATCCCCATGTAGATTTCCGCCACTTCGCACTGTGACGTTCCGGCCACCGTGCACGCAGTAAGGGGAAGTGCGGGCTCCGCAACCAGCGGCGGCCCACCGAGGGAGGCGTGATGAGCCTGGTGGAACTGACCGCTGAGGCCGACGAGCTGGGTCTCGCGGCCGGCGGTCTGGCGTGCCTGGACAGGTGCGTGCCCCTGTTGGGCGGCGACGACGAGATCCTGCGCCCCCTGTGGGCGAGTCTCGCGGAGTCCGAGGAGGGGTTCCGCGACTGGGGCGAGTGCGTCGAGCAGGTGCGCGCCAAGCTCTATGTGGCGGACGGCCCGGAGAACCCCGCGTCGGCCGAGGGCGAGGCCGTCGCGCTGGCGCACCGCATGCTCGGCGGGGCCCCGGCGGAGCGGACCGCCGCGAACCTGCGGGAGTGGGCCGACGCCTGCTCGGTCGCCGCACTCCAGATCCACGGCCTGCTGGACGCCACGGCCCGCGCCGAGTCCGACGGCGCGGCCTCGGCGCGGGACCGGCGCGAGGGCCGTACGCAGGACATGTCGCCGCTCGTCGCCGCCGAACTGCGCCGCCAGGTCAGCGTGCTGGAACTGGTGTCGGCGCACGGTCCGGGGGGTCTGCGCCAGGCGCGCGAACTCACCACCGAGGGCCGCCGCGTCCTGCGCGCCGTGGTCTCCCGACGGGCCCGCGGACGCGCCTGAGCGCCCGCAGGCCCGAACCCGCAAGCCTGAACCCGCTCGCGACCGCCCGCGCGTACGCGCAAGGCCGGGACCCTGTTCCGTACAGGGTCCCGGCCTTGCGCGTGTGCCGCGTGCTGTCTACGGGGTCAGGACCTGCCCCAGTCGCATGGCCGTCGCCGTGCCCAGCTGGGTGACGCCGTAGTACGCCGACGTGGCGACGGAGACCCCCGAGGCGGTGCTCGGGAGGTACAGCAGCGTGCCGTTGTACGCGTCCTCGCCCTCCGCGCCGATGAGCAGGTGCGCGCGGCCGTGGCCGGAGAAGTCCGTCAGCGAGACGGCCGAACCCAGCTTGTCGTCCTTCTCCGTGGACCCGGGGACCCCCGTCGTGTCCTGCGAGAAGGAGAGCGACCCGGTGCCGGTGAGGCCGGTCGAGGCGCCCTTGAGGAGCCAGACCGCGCCCGCGTTGGCCTTGTTGGCGCCGCCGCGGGTGATGTCCTCGTTCGGGGCGCCGGTGAGGACGTCAGCGAAGCCGTCGGCGTTGAAGTCGCCCACGGAGACCGAGGTGCCCATCGCGTCACCGGACTCGTTGGCGCCCTCGACCCCCGCCGTGCTCTGGGTGATCTTCGTCAGCCCGGTGGTGGTGAAGCCCGTCGACGTGCCCGGGACCATCGTGACCTGGCCGCCGGAGACCGCGCCGGACTCGGAGGCGTACGGCTGGCCGATGACGATGTCGTCGTAGCCGTTGCCGTTCACGTCGCCCGCGGCGATCGAGCGGCCGCCCTTGACGGAGAGCGTGGACACCTTCGACAGGCCCAGCGACTTGGACCCCTTGAACCAGGTGACCTTGCCGGCGCCGGACGCGTCGCGGTAGTTGAGCGCCACGTCCGCGTAGCCGTCCCGGTTGAAGTCACCGGTCGTGGCGTCCGCGTACGCGAGGGCGCCGGAGGCGGTGGTGAGGTCGCCGGCGACCTCGTGGCCGTCGTCGAAGCGGGCCGCCCAGTTGCCGCCCGTGCCGGTGGCCGCCGTGAAGACGTCCGCCCTGCCGTCGGCGTTGAAGTCGCCGACCGCGACCGTCGCGCCGAACCTCGCCCCGGACGGCTCGTAGTCGTCGCCCAGCGCCATGGTGTCCGCGCCGAGGTCGAACTTCGGGCCGTACAGGATCGTCACCGCGCCGCGGTCCGCGTGGCCGGTCGTGTCGTCCTCGCCGGGGGCGCCGATCGCGATGTCCGCGTAGCCGTCGCCGTTGATGTCACCGAGGGCCGTGGCCGCGCCCCACTGGTCGCCCGACTCGGCGGCGCCCGGAACGTTGGCGGTGCCCTGGTTGAGTTTCACCTTCGCGGCGGACACGGGGCCGTTGACACCGCCGGGCACGAGGGTGAGCCAGCCGCTGCCCTGCTTGGGCGTGGCGGCGACGAGATCGCTGACGCCGTCGCCGTTGAAGTCGGCCGTCGGGACCGCGGAGTTCCTGGCCGGACTTGAGGCGTACCGGCGGATCTCACTCAGCTTCGAGTAGAGGTTCTTGCCGGGGCACTCGGTGGCGAAGCCGTCGCGGTGACCGGAGATCGTGTTCAGCGTGGCCTGCTGGCCCGCCTTCCACACACCCGTGTCGTCGGCGGCGGTCAGGGTGACCTGGCCGCTCGGGTTGCCGCCGTACTGGCCGAGCTTCCACGCGGCGACGCGTGCCACGGACTCCAGGGCGGCCCGGGTCGGCCTGCCCGCGGCCTTCGCCGCGGTGGTGGAGGTGGCGGCGGCGCCCTCGAAGTCACCGAGGACGGCGATGCCCGCCGAGTCGCCGTTGAAGCCGTAGGTGTGCGCGCCGCGCACCGGCAGGTCGACACCGCCCGCGCGGCCCTCGAAGATCCGGCCGCACTTGTCGACCAGGAAGTTGTAGCCGATGTCGTTCCACAGCTCGGTCTGCACGTGGTAGGCCATGATGCCGCGCACCAGCGCCGGGGACTCGGCGCAGCTGTAGTCGTTCGTACCGACCGTGTGGTGGACGAAGACCGCGCCGACCTTCTCGATGTACTCCGGCGGATCCTTGACCGTCGACTCGGCGGCACCCCACTGGGCGCGGGAGACGATCGGCGGCTGCGTCACGGTGGACGGCGGCGGGGACGGGACCGGGTCGGGCGTCGGGGAGGCCGGGGCGCTCTCCGACGCACTCCCGGAGGCGCTTGGGGACGTGCTTTCGGCGGGTGACGCGGGAGCGCCGGTCGTGTCGGCCGCACCCGTGGGCTCCGCGCCCGCCGAGTCCGCCGGGGACGCGGACGCCGGGGCGGCGTCGGACGGGGAGCCGGTCGGATCCTCGGCGACGAAGGCGGCGCTGTCCAACGAGAGACCGGTGGTCGTGTTCAGCGCCTCGTTCTTCGCCTCGGCCGAGGTCACGCCCGGGTCCACGAGACTCAGCTCAAGTCCCTTGGGCAGCCCGGAACTCGCCGACCCCCCAGCCGCGACCACCCGCGCCTCGACGCCGTCGCTCGGGCCGACCCACAGCGGATCGGATGCGCCGCGCGCCTCCTTGGCGCCCGGCTCCGCCTTGTCGACCGGGTGGAGTTCCAGGTCCAGGTTCTGCCAGCCGGTCCACTCGTCCGAGCCGAGCGCGCGCGTCCGTACCTGGGCGGTGCCGTCGAGTTCGGCCTTCGCGCCGGTCCAGGAGATGCCGAGCAGCGAGAACTGGGCGGTGCCCGTCCGCTCCACCTCACGGCGGCCCGTGCCGTCGCTGCTCATCGCGAGCTCGTGGACCTTCACGGGCCGCTTGCTGCGCGCGGCGTCCGCCGACGGACCGTCGCCCGGGTTCGCGACCGCGTACGTCACGGCGCCCGCCCCGGCCAGTACGACGGCGCCTGTCGTCAGCCACGCTCTCCGCTTCAGACTCAGCGGTTTGTACGCATGGGTCGTCCGGCGACTCAAATACCCCACCCCTAGGAAAGCGGCACAAAAAACCCACCCGTCACAAGGGTGGCTTCTTAATTCAGCGCCAACTCCGGACGAAACATCACCCAACGGGGCTGTGCGGTCCGTCACTTCGGGGCGGGTCGGACGCTTGGGGGGTGGATGGTTGTACGGATTCCGGTGAATTGCCGCGTGACCTTTGTCACCATGGGGACGTGTGATGTTCGGGTCGCCCGGCCCGCTTGGTGTTGCGGACCGGCCGTGGCTCGCGCGGCCCGGACGTGACCGAGTGAGGGGGCGCAGGCGTGACGGGGACGAGCGCGGAGTCGGGAGGGCCCCCGCGCGGGACCCGCGGGCTCTCGGCCGACCTGCGGATGCGGCAGCACGCGGCCCGGTTCGTCCAGGACGTCACGGCCCGCAACCGGCTGCCGCTGGACTACTCCGTCGCGAGCCTGCGCGTCGTCGACTTCATCGTCGACGGGCTGCGCAGGAGCGGCCGGGACCACGCGGCCGTGGGCCGGGTGCTGTACGGGCTCGGGGTGTACGCGGGAGAGGTGCTGGTGCGGCGGGCCGGCGCCGCGTGGGTCGACTTCGACCAGGGGCAGCGGGAGCTGTTCGGCCAGCCGGTGGGCGTACGGATGCCGGACGGGCGGGTGTGGAATCCGCTGGGCAAGGTCGTGAAGCGGTTCGAGGCGGGCGAGCGGGAGTCGCTGCGCACGTTCTATCTGCAGTTGCACGGGCGGGCGCGGACCGGACCGCCCGGACCGCCGGGGCGGTCCGGGTGCGTGGAGGCGGGCGGCGCGACCGACGGGCTGTGACGTTTCTGCGCCGCCCGGCGCAGATGACCTTGAGGGTGTGCGACCCCGTGCGGCCGCAGAGGTCCGTCACGGAGGTCCGCCGAAGAGGTTCACCACGGTGGTCCGCACCCGGTGCGAACGAGGCAGTGTTGGGCCAGGGAGGGGAGACCCGCCGCGTGCGGTCGTCCGACGGGGAGCTGGGCCTGGCCGTCGCGCGGGCACAGCAGGGGGACGAGGACGCCTTCGCGGTCGCGTACCGGATCGTGCAGCCCGGACTGCTCGGGTATCTGCGGGGCCTGGTCGGCGCCGAGGCGGAGGACGTGGCCTCGGACGCGTGGCTGGAGATCGCCCGGGATCTGGGTCGGTTCCGCGGGGACGGGGCGGGGTTCCGCGGCTGGACCGCGACCATCGCCCGACACCGGGCGCTCGATCATCTGCGGCGGCAGAAGGTACGGCCGCGGGCGTCCGAACTCGAACAGGACGTGCTCGACCTGCCCGCCGCCCAGAGCACGGACGACCAGGCCCTGGAGTCCCTCGGCACGCAGTACGCCCTCGAACTCCTCGCGACCCTGCCGCGCGACCAGGCGGAGGCCGTACTGCTGCGGGTCGTCGTCGGTCTCGACGGCCCGGCGGCCGGGCGGGTCCTCGGCAAACGTCCCGGCGCGGTGCGCACCGCCGCCCACCGGGGTCTGAAGCGGCTGGCCCGCCGTCTCGACGCCGAGGGTGTGACGGAAGACGGGCCCCGGACGCTGGGGGAGTCGGGATGAACGGCAGACGGTCCTCCGGCGGCGGAAGTGGATGCGGACATGGCTGAACGAGAGGGCGACAGCACCCGCCCGGACCTCGGTGTCCTCCTCGCCGCCGCCGTACGGGGCGGGGAAACGGACCCCGACGCGGAGAAGCGGGCCCTCGCCGCGTTCCGGGACGCCCGGGACGAGGGGGCGCACGCGGCGGTCCGCACCCGGCGGCGGGACGACTGGCGGCCCGCGGGCGAACGGCGCGGCTGGTCGCTGCGGGCGACGCTGCTCGCGCTGGCGGCGAGCGTGACGCTCGGCGGGGTGGCCGTGGCGGCCATCGGCTCGGGCGTGGGCGGACGGGACGACGGGGGCGAGCGGGACGGCCCCCGGCGGCCGTCGAGCAGTGCGGCGGCCGACCCCGGCGCCCCGGCCGGCGTCGGCGGACCCGCGGAGTCCGGGCCCGACCGGCCCTCCACCGCGCAGGACACCGAGGCCCACTGCCGCGCGTACGACTCCGTGAAGGAGCGGGGCAAGGCTCTCGACGCGACCGCCTGGCAGCGGCTGGTCCGGGCCGCGGGCGGCGAGGACGAGGTGGCGGCGTACTGCGCGGCGCGGTCGGCCGGGGCGAAGGAGAAGAAGAACAGCAGGAACAGCAAGAGCGCCAAGGAAGCCGAGAAGGCCGGGAAGGCCGGGAAAGCGGCGAAGGCCGAGGGTGGTGAATCGGCCAAACCGTCGAAGGCGCCGGGCCACGGTGTCACGAAAACCCCGAAGGCCACAAAGAGCGCGAAAAGCACAAAGAGCAACAAGAGTGGGAGCGGCTGACGGGAAGGGGCGCCGGCTCCGCCGATGGCAACGGCCGGGGCCGCCACCCCCCACAGGAGAGGCCCCGGCCGTCGCGCGGCACGGGCCGCGCGGCGGCCCGTACTCTCCTCAGCGCCGCCGGTGCGTTTTGTGTCACACCTGAGGCCGCAACGAGTTAGTTGCATGTTGTACGGACATGGACGCGCCCCGGTTTCAAGCCGTAACGTGCATTTCGCGCCGGATGCGGGACAGGACCGCAACCATCGACCGGGAGACCACGACGGGGATGACCCGGCCCGCGAGAGCGGCGCCGGCTGGGCGCGATAAGGGGCGCGGTGCTGGGGGACGACGCGGAGCTGACCGCCGCGGTGCTTGCCGCACAGTGCGGGGACGAGACCGCGTTCCGGACTGTGTACCGAGCCGTGCATCCACGGCTCCTGGGGTATGTGCGGACGCTGGTCGGTGACCCGGACGCCGAGGACGTGACGTCCGAGGCCTGGCTGCAGATCGCCCGCGACCTCGAACGGTTCAGCGGAGACGCCGACCGCTTCCGCGGCTGGGCGGCCCGGATAGCCCGTAACCGCGCGCTCGACCACATACGCATGCGCGGGCGGCGCCCCGCGATAGGCGGCGACGAGAGCGAACTGACCGGCAGGGCGGCCGAGTCCGACACCGCGGGCGAGGCCATGGAGGCGCTCGCCACGGGCCGCACCCTCTCCCTCATCGCCCAGCTCCCGCAGGACCAGGCGGAAGCCGTCGTGCTGCGGGTCGTCGTCGGCCTCGACGCCAAGACCGCCGCGGACACCCTCGGTAAACGGCCCGGCGCCGTCCGCACGGCGGCCCACCGCGGACTCAAACGCCTCGCGGAACTGCTCGGCGCGGACCCGGAGGCGGCTGCTCCGGAATCCGTGGGCTCCCTGGCCTCGGTCCCCCAGCAGAGACCCCCGCACTCGGAGCCGCGGACCCGTGCGGTGACGTCGGCCGGTGTGACGCATACGCCTTCGCGTACGCAGAAGGACATGTGATGGCCGACGAGCGCTCTGTCTTCCCGGGGGACGATCCCACGCCGCCCGGCCGGTGGCTGGACCGCGACGCGGCGGAGCGGCTGCTGCGCGGAGAACCGCTCGAAGCCGTCGACGCCGACATCCGCGCCCAGGCCGACCGGCTCGCCGAGGCGCTCGGCGAACTGGGCGCGTCCGCTGCCGAGTTCGCGCCGGCCGACGCTGCCGGTGACCGCAGTGCCGAACTCCCCGGCGAGGAAGCCGCGTTGGCCGCCTTCCGTTCGGCGCGCTCCGGCCGGAGCGCGGAGTCGGCCTTCGCCGGACCCTCCCGTACGCGGTCCTCGGCGCCCTTCCCTTCCCCGTCGGCCTCCACGTCCCTGGGGGCCTCCCTGGACGCGGGACTCGTCCGGCTGGGCCGTTTCACCCCGGACCACCGTGCCCGCTCCCCGTGGGGCCGCCCGGTGCGCTTCGGCCTCGCCGCCGCGCTGGCCGCCGGGATGATCGGCGGGGTCGCCGTGGCCGCCACCGCCGGTGTCCTGGCCTTCGGCGGGGGCGGACCGGAACCGGGCGCCTCCGCGACGGCCGACGTCACCCGGGACCACCCGCTCCGCACCCCGTCCCCCGAGGCGACCCGCCGCGGCGACGACCCACGGCCCGAGGGCAGCGCAGGCGCACCGACCGGCGGGAACCTGGCCCCGGGCGGCGAAACCACCCCCGAGGACACGGGTACGGGCGCACAGCCCGACTCCGACGACACCGGCCGCCAGAACCGGCAGGCGCAGCGGTGGGCCAGGATCGCCTCGGCCTGCCGTGACATCCGCGACGGCAAGGATCTCGACGACGGGCGCAGACGCACCCTGGAGGACGCGGCCCGGGGCGCCGAGCAGGTGCAGAAGTACTGCATGAGCATCCTGAGGACCTGGAACCACGGCGACTCCGACGACGACTGGAGCGACGGTTCCGGGCACAACGATCCCGGCAAGGGCGACAACGGCAAGGGCGACGACCGCGGCGGCGACGACGGCGGAAACGGCGGCGGAAACGGCGGCGGAAACGGTGACGGCGGCGGCAACGGTGGTGGTGACGGCCACGGCGGTGACGACCGCGGCCACATAGGGACGGGCACGTTCCGGGGCGACGGGGGCAAGGCGGCCCCGACCCCGGGGATCAGTGCCCTCACGGCGCCGACCGGCCGCCTCTGACCTGCGATTCCGTTCCGTCTACACGCGTGTGCCGTCCCGGTGTGACGTTTTCAGCCGCCCCGACGCAGTACTAAGCGAGCCGACTGGTCATCGGCTGTCGCACGAGCCGGGGTTCCCCCCGTACTCACGGCTCAGTGCACAAAAGGCGCGGGCGGGACACGTTCCCCCGGTCCCGCCCGCGCCCGCACACCTTCTCCGCCGTACGGCGCTCACCAGTAGATGACGACCTTGTCGCCGTCCCTGACCTGCGCGAACAGCGCCGCGATCTTCCCCTCGTCCCGTACGTTCACACAGCCGTGCGAGCCGCCGTAGTAGCCCGTCCCCGCGAAGTCCGCGGAGTAGTGGACCGCCTGGCCGCCGCTGAAGAACATCGCGTACGGCATGGGTGAGTCATAGAGCGTCGACACATGATGGCGCGACTTGAAGTAGACGTCGAAGACACCTTCGCGGGTGGGCGTGTACTGCGCGCCGAAGCGAACCTCCATCACCGAGACCGTGCGGCCGTCGATCATCCAGCGCAGGGTGCGGCTGGTCTTGCTGATGCACAGCACCCGGCCCGTCATGCAGCGCGGGTCCGGTTTCGCGGCCGGCTGGCCGCCCGACGCGTACAGGTCCCACTTGCCCGGCGCGTGGGTCATCCCCAGCAGCCGCTGCCACGTCACCGCGTCCGTGGTGCCCGTCTTCGGCAGGCCGCGCTTGCCCTGGAAACCCTTGACCGCGTAGACCGTCGAGGCGTCGTACGTGCCCGTGGGCCCCTCGTAGAGCCACAGCACCTGCCGCAGCCGGGCCTGCAGCTCCCTCACGTCCCCGCCCCGGTCGCCCGGCGACCACAGGACCTTGGCCGCTGGCTGCCCGGCGGAACTCGGCGGCTTGGCGTCACCGGGGGAGCGGCCGGCCGGTGAGGACGCACCGGAGGACGGCGTCGTACCGGCGGCGGGCGCGCCGGAGGGTGAGGTGCCCGGCGGGCCCGCGGGCTGGATGGTGCACCCGCTCACCACGGTGAGCGCTGCCAGTGCCGTCGCCGCCGCGACCGATCTCCACACACCTGGTGTACGCATTTGAACCCCCCGCCGCTCATCGATCCGGTCACCGATGTGCCGTGGTGACATCCGAGCGGCCGTCTCGTCCCGCGGAACTCCATCCTGCGCTGTCATACCCGGATGCGACACTGCCTCTCATGCTTGGCGTAACCGATCTCCCCACCTATCTCGTGGGCCTCGTGCTGATTGTTCTGCTGCCGGGGCCGAACTCGCTCTATGTGCTGTCCGTCGCCGCGCGGCGGGGTGTCAGGACCGGATATCAGGCCTCCGCCGGTGTCTGGTGCGGCGACGCCGTGCTGATGACGCTGTCCGCGGCCGGTGTCGCGTCCCTGCTGCAGGCCAACGCCCTGCTGTTCGGGATCGTGAAGTACGCGGGCGCCGGGTATCTCACCTGGCTGGCCTTCGGGATGCTGCGGGCCGCGTGGCAGATGTGGCGGACCCGGCGGGAGCGGGGCGAGACCGAGGAGACCGTCCCGCAGGCCGTCGAGGAGCGACCCTTCCGGCGGGCGCTCGTCATCAGCCTGTTCAACCCGAAGGCGATCCTGTTCTTCGTCGCGTTCTTCGTGCAGTTCGTCGACCCCGGTTACGCGTATCCGGCCCTGTCGTTCGTCGTGCTCGGCGCCTTCGCCCAGGTCGCGAGCTTCCTCTACCTCAGCGCGCTGATATTCGGCGGGACGAAGCTGGCGGCGGCCTTCACGCGGCGCAGGCGGCTCTCCGCGGGGGCCACCTCCGCCGCCGGCGCGCTCTTCCTGGGCTTCGCCGTGAAGCTGTCGCTCGCCAGCTCCGTCTGAGGGCCCCCTGAAGCAGTTCTGGCAGTCCTGGCAGTCCTAGAGGGCGCCCACGCGCGCCGCGTACTCCGCCAGACCCTGCGCCGACCCGCCCGCCCAGCCCACGTAGCCGTCGGGGCGGACCAGGAACACCCCGGTTCCGTACGCCTCGTACGCGGGGAAGCGGACCGTGCGGACGCCCGGGAGGTCCGGCACCCCGATGTCCGTGCTGCCGACCGTGAGCAGGGTCCAGTGCGGGCCCCGGAAGGCGTCGAAGAGGCGGGTTCCGGCGCGGGTGCCGTCCGGTGCGCGGTCGCCCGCCCGGAGGGCCTCCTCGGGCAGGTCCGTACGCGTCTCCACCGCCAGCGCCGAACCCCGGTAGCCGAGGCCGAGCTGCTGGGTGGCCGCACCGCGCCGCACCTCGCCGCGGTGGACGCCGGTGGACAGGCCCAGCATCTGCGCGGCGATGGGCATCCGCTCCTCCTCGTACGAGTCGAGGAGGGCGGCCGGGGCGGACCCCCGCAGCACGGCCGCGAACTTCCAGCCCAGGTTGTAGGCGTCCTGGACGCTGGTGTTGAGGCCCTGCCCGCCCGCGGGCGAGTGGACGTGGGCGGCGTCGCCCGCCAGGAAGACCCGCCCGTCCCGGAACCGGTCCGCCATCGCGGCACGCGGCCGGAACTCGGAGGCCCAGCGGACCTCGGTCACGTCGTCCGCGGACAGATGCGTGCGCGTGGCGACCAGCTTGCGGATGCCGTCGAGGGACAGGTCGGGCTCGGCGGACGGGTCCGCGAAACCGGCCGCCAGCTGGAAGTCCTCGGTGTGCGGGAGGGGGCAGATCCCCAGGAAGCCGCCCTGGAGGCCCGGACCGGCCTCGGTGGGCGGGAAGAAGTGCCAGTTGTCGCGGTCGAGCCCGGTGACGCGGATGTCCGCGACCAGTGCCGGAGCCGGGTCCACGGTCTCGCCGGTCATCCCGATGCCCAGCGCGCGCCGCACGGCCGACCGGCCGCCGTCCGCGGCGACGGCGTAGCGGGCGCGCACGGGGGCGCCGGAGGCGAAGCTCGCCGTCACCCCGTCGGCGTCCTGGGCGAGGCCGACCAGTTCCCGGCCGAAGGCGACGCCGCCGCCCAGCTCCGCCAGGCGCGCGTACAGGATCTCCTGCGTCCTCCACTGCGGCACCATCAGCGCGAAGCCCGCGTACGGGTCGGCCTCCGTCGCCTCGACCTCGTCGAACATCCGGTGCTCGCCCTGCCGCTGCCCGTCCTTCCAGACCATCCCGACGGGGTACGTGCCGCCGCCCGCCCGGAGCGCGTCCAGTACGCCGAGGTCGTCGAAGACCTCCTGGGTGCGCGGCTGGATCCCCTTGCCCCGTGAGCCGGGGAAGAGGGTGGCGGACCGCTCCACGACGAGGGCGCGTACGCCGTGCCGGGCGAGGTCGAGTGCGAGGGCGAGTCCGGTGGGCCCGGCGCCCACGATCAGGACGTCGGTCGCGGCCGGTACGGCGGCGGTGTCCACGGTGGTGTCCCCGGCGGCATGCGTGTCGGTGTCCACGGCGATCTCCTTAACGTCGTTAAGTTCCTTGGGTCGAGGATGCACTTAACGCCGTTAAGCTGTCAAGGAGAGACCTCCGGATAGGGTGCGACCGTGGCTGTAGGGAAGATCGACCGAGCGCTGGTGGCCGACACGGCGCTGCGTCTGCTGAACGAGGTCGGCCTCAACGGCCTCAGCCTCCGCGTCATCGCCAAGGAGCTGGACGTCAAGGCGCCCGCCCTCTACTGGCACTTCAAGGACAAGCAGGCGCTGCTGGACGAGATGGCGACGGAGATGTACCGGCGGATGATCGCCAGTACCTCGATCCCGCCGGGCACGGACTGGCGCGAGCGGCTTCTCGTGGCCAACCGCGGTCTGCGGGCCGCGCTGCTGAGCTACCGCGACGGGGCCAAGGTCTTCAGCGGCTCACGCTTCACCGGCACCGAGCACGCCGCCCAGATGGAGGAGAACCTGCGCGCCTTCGTGGACGCCGGGTTCACCCTCCGGCAGGGGGTGCGCGCCTTCACCACCGCGTATCTGTACACGCTGGGCTTCGTCACCGAGGAACAGGGCGTGTATCCGCTGCCGGGGGAGCGCCGCGAGGGCTACGACGTGGACGCGCGCGCCGAGATGCTCGCCGACCACCCCCTGTCGGCGGCGGCGGGCTCGGTGATCTTCGAGGGGTACGACGAGGGGTTCGAGGAAGGGCTCGAACTGCTGCTGGCCGGGATCGAGGCACGCTGTGGAATCGGCTGAACCGAGTGGCCGGCCCGGCCCGGAACCGGCCGATACGGGGGCACCCGAGGGCGGCGGGGCGGCCGAGGTGCCCGAGCGCGTCGAGGGCCTCGTCGACTTCGTCCCCGACCCCGCCGCCCGTGCCGAACTGGCCCGCCGGATGTCCGAACTCGCCGACCTCATCGACGAGGCCGGCGACGCGCTCGGCGAGATCCTCCAGGACGTTCAGCGGCTGCGGCGGGACTAGGGCCTGTCTGACCATTCCCGTCTGCCGGGCGACGCCATGCACGCTCCCCCAGCCTCCGGCCGGGGGGACCCCCACTCGCCGCACCGGGCACAGAGCCAAGTACGTCCAGTACGAGGCTCTGCGCCCGGCACGGCGAGAGCACGCACCCTGACGCCGCCCGGCCGCCCTCCGGGCGACGACGGGAATCGTCAGACAGGCCCTGGCAGGCGCGTCAGGCGCGTAAGGCGTGTGAAGTTCAGCGTGGCTTCGACAGGGCCGAGCGCAGTCGCGGGGTCAGCCGGTCCTCGACGAGCCGGTTCAGCAGCCAGGCCAGGGCCAGCATCGTCACGACCGTCAGCAGCGCCGTCGCGTACGACGGCAGGCCCAGGCTCTGGTGGTAGGCCTTGATGGCGACCCAGCCCAGGTGCTCGTGGACCAGGTAGAAGGGGTACGTCAGCGCCCCGGCCACCGTCAGCCAGGACCAGTTCGCCCGGTTCAGCCAGCCCAGCGCGACCGCGGCGACCGCCACGAAGCCCAGGGTGACGACGAGGACGATCCCGGTCGAGCTGCGGTTGGAGAAGAACTGCGGGTCGGGCGCGTGCCACAGCCGCGCCACCGCGTAGTGCTGGCCGATCAGCCAGCTCACGAGCACGATGCCCCAGGCGTACGCGTCGCGCCGGTCGCGGTGCACGAGGTAGAGGCCGATGCCGCCGATGAAGAACGGCGCGTACTCGGGCATCAGGATCAGGTCGAGCAGCGGTTCGTGCGCCGCCTGGGCGATCGCCGCGGCCAGGGTCCAGCTCGCGCAGAACAGGATCACGCGCTGCCGGGTCGCCCCGGGCAGGACCACGCAGAGCGCGAACAGGGCGTAGAAGCGCACCTCGGCCCAGAGCGTCCAGCAGACGCCGAGCACCCGGTCGACGCCCAGCGGTTGCTGCAGCAGCGTCAGGTTCACCAGCGCGTCACTGGGCGAGACGGCGTGGTAGGCGACCACCGGCAGCGCGAAGACGGCCGTGACGATGACGATCGCCGCCCAGTACGCCGGCATCAGCCGGGAGACCCGCGAGGCGAAGAACGAGCGCAGACTCCGTCCCCAGCCGCTCATGCAGATCACGAAGCCGCTGATCACGAAGAAGATCTGGACACCCAGGCAGCCGTACGCGAACCACGTGTGGAGCGTGGGGAACTGGAGCTGCGGCGAGGTGCCCCAGGCCCCTGTCACCTCGCCGTCCCGGCCGCCGTAGTGGTACGCGGCGACCATCAGGGCGGCGATCAGCCGAAGCCCGTCCAGCGCGCGCAGGCGCGGGGCGTGCTTCTTGGGGACTATCCGGGGTGGGACAGGAGCGCTGTCGCCCGCCTCGGTGGAGGGACCCGCCCCGGGAGAGGAGTCCGTCCCCGGAGAGGACGTGAGGGCGGGCGACGAATCCACGGTGCTCATCCGAGAGTGGCCCTCTTCAGGGATCGGGCGCGCTTGGCCACACGACGTACCGTCGCGTTGCGCGGGATGAAGGCGAGCTGCGCCGGTACCGCGCCGGGCAGTCCCAGCGAGGTGAGGCGCCGTCGCTTGAAGTAACGCCAGGTGTGGGCGTTCAGACGCCGGGTCAGATACTGCTCGGCGCCCGGCCGGGTGTCCGGGTAGATCTTGGGCTGCATGGCGAAGCCCACGGCCCGTACCAGCTCGGACAGTTCCTCGGCGGTCATGCCCTGGCGCTGTCCGGTGACCGCCGCGCTGTCCGTCAGCTCCGGCAGCAGCGCGTCCACGATCGTGACGGGGACGCGGTTGCTGTTCTCGTACGGGGTGAGGCGTTCGAGGAGGGGTTCGGTGCCGATGCGGGCGACCGGGAGGCCGTACAGCGCGGAGGCCGTGAGCAGTGCGGTGGAGAAGCAGCCCACCACCAGCGCGGGACGCATCCGCTGGTAGAGCACCTCGGCGAGGACCGGGCTGTCGAGCACCGTGAGGTCGGCGCCGATCCGCTCGGCCTCCTTCTCCAGGGCGCGCGACCAGCGGGCCGGCGCGCTGGGGTGCGGCTTGAAGACGATCCGGCCGTGCCCGAGTGCGACGGCGCCCTTGAGCATCCGTACGTGCAGGTCCTCCTCCTCCTCGGCGGTGAGGATGCCGAGGGCGGAGAGGTACTGGCCGAGCAGCAGGGCCGGTTCGTCGATGGCGGGCAACTCGTCGCCCGTCTTGACGAGTTCGGCCAGGACGTCGGTGAAGACCTCGGTCGGCACGATCTCCGGTCCGACACCGAACTCCGTGAGCAGCAGCGGAGTGAGGCCCGGCACCAGGTCGAGGTGGAGGAGCCGGTCGATCCGCGTGCCGACCAGCGGGTCGATCTTGTTGCGGGTCGGGCCGTAGCTCATCAGGCCGTCGGCGTAGACGGTGACGGGGGCGCCCGTGAAGATCTGGGTGAGGCCGAGCGCCGGGTTCACCTGGATCGACTCGACGATCAGCTCGACGTCGTCGTCGCCGAGCCCCCAGGCGAGCCGCAGATGCCGCTCCCACAGCGGTACGTCGTCGAGCCGCGGGGCCCAACCGCCCGGGTGGAACGGGGAGATGGTCTCGTTCCACGAGATCACGTCGTCGAACCGGCCGCGCAGCTGCGTGAAGCCGGGCATCTCGTCGACGCCGGGTGTCGTCTCGGGTGTCGCCGCGTTGTTGGAGACGAGCAGGACACGCCGGTCCGCGGGGCGGAAGCAGCCGGCGTCGACGGCGGCGGCGAGCGTCGCCGTGCCGTACAGCGTCGACGCCATGAAGATCTGGATGGTCACGCGGACACCCCCGCGGCCGCCGGCCGGCGACGCAGCCGACGCAGTCGCGTCGCGCGCTGTATGTCCATGGAGTCGAGGGCGTCATCGAGGACGTCCTGCGGCATACGCCGCAATGCGACGGCACTCATCGACTTCAGTTTTCGTGCCACTGGCGGCTCGAACCTTTCGATGGATCCCAGGTGATGGGAAATAATCGCACAGTAGGTCCGCACGGCCTTCGGCAGGAGTTTATCGGCGTCCCGGTCCTGTGCCGTTTCGCTTACCACCTGGTCGAACGCGCGAATGAAATCCAGCTGCCGTACGTCACCGATCTGCGTCAGTGAGGAGGCGACACCGCGCCGGTAGAACACCCCGAGCAGGCCCACCGTGGCGAACGATTCCGCCTCCCGGTGCAGCTTCCAGATCCACGGCCGGTCCTCGGCCGTGCGCAGCCCGTCGGTGAAGTGCAGCAGGCCCCGGTCGGCCAGTCTGCGGTGGTAGATGCCGGCCCACGCGTACGCGTAGTCGACGGAGGTGGAGCGGTCGGCGGGCAGGATCGCCTCGCGCGGATCGAGGACGACACCGCGCCTGCCGTACGGCACACGGTGGATGGTGCGGGCCCGCGCGGTGCACTGGACATGGTCCGTGCGCACGAAGTCGCAGCCCAACCCCTCGATGGAGGCGAGCAGTTGCTCGTAATAGCCGGGGGCGAGCCAGTCGTCCCCGTCGAGGAACGTGAGGTACTCGCCCTGTGCCGCGTCGATGCCGGTGTTGCGCGCGGTGGCCAGTCCTCCGTTCTGCTCGTGTCTGACATGCACCGCGCCCGGGAGCTCGCGCTCCGCGCGCGCGAGGATGTCCGGCGTCTCGTCGCGGGAACAGTCGTCGACGAGAATGAACTCGAAGTCGTCGCGTGCGTTCGCACGCAGACTCTTCAGGGTGTCGGGCGCATATTGCTGCACGTTGTAGAACGGCACGATGACGGAGAGCTTGACCACCCACGTGACGTTAGGCGGCGGCCCGGCATTCGTCTTGACCGCCGGTGAGATGTCAGGTGAACGACACGTGGCGGAATGGTGAACCGGGCCTTATTGCGGGCGGATCGGGGGTCGCGTCGCCATTCGGCGGTGTGCTGTTAACCCTTTGTTGTATTCCGGTTGGGCCGGTGATCGGAATCGCTTCCTAGCGTCTTCGGTGTGCCAGCAAGTACCACGAAGTCCCTGCGAGTGGCCGTCCTCGCCGATTCCGACACCCGGTGGAAATGGGGCGCGCTCACCGCGAACCGTATCGCACCGGCCGATTCGGACATCAGGCTCGACGGCTACCTCCTGAGGGGCCGTGCGACCCCCACCGCCCGTCAGCTCGAAGAGGTCGGCGTACGCGCCGACTCCCTCCGGGAGGTCACCTCCGTCGAGTTCCTCAAGGAGATGGCCCGCGAGGAGGCCGCGTACGACGTCCTCGTGCTGTCCCTCGTCGGGGGCGGCGTCCAGGCGATGCTGCACGGGCTCTCCCACCAGTGGCGGGAGCGCGCGGCGACGGGCAGCACGAAGCGGCCCGTGGTCGTCACCGGCTATGTCGGCGTCGTCTACGAGAAGCTCGCCGACGGACTGCTCCTGCGGCACGGCGCGGACCTCGTCCTCGCCAACTCCCGCCAGGACGCGGACCGTTTCACCGCCGTGTACGAGGGAGTGGGCGCCGACGCCTCCTCGGTGACCGAGGTCGCCCTGCCGTTCCTCGGCGGCGACCCGTACGAGAAGCACGACCCCTGCACGGTCGTCTTCGCCGCGCAGCCCTCCGTGCCGGAGAGCCGCAAGGACCGTACGTACCTGCTGAACCGGCTCGTCCAGCACGCCAGGCTGCACCCGGACCGCGAGGTCCTGCTGAAGCTGCGGTCCAAGCCGGGCGAGCACACCACCCACATCGAGGAGCAGCCCTACCAGCGCCTCGCGGAGCGGATCCCCGGCGGCCTGCCCGCCAACCTCCGCCTCGTGTACGGGCACATGGGCGAGGTCCTCGACCGTACGGACCTGCTGGTCACCGTCAGTTCCACGGCGGCGCTCGAATCACTGCACCGGCGGATCCCCACCGTGGTCCTCACCGACCTCGGGGTGCGCGAGTCGCTCGGCAACCACCACTTCGTGGGCTCCGGCTGCCTCGCCTCCTGGGACCAGCTGGACGACGGGCACATCCCGTCGCCCGACGAACGGTGGGTCGCCCGCCAGGGTGTCGCCGCCGGGGGGTCCGACGCCGGGAATCCACCGGCCGAGGGCGGCTCGTACGAGACGGCCTTCGACGCGGCCCGGGAGCGGATCGCCGGGCTGCTCGCCGGGGGCGCGCTGCCCGACCTCGCCCCCTACTACACGCCCGTCACCGCGCCCGGCTACCTGCCCGGCATCCTCGCCCGCCACCACCTCGCGCCGGACGGCAGTCCGCTGCCCGGCGCGCCCGACGCCGACCGGGAGCCGGGGGCCGTGCGGCAGATCGTGCGGCGCGCCGCACGCGGCGCGTACCGGCACGGGGTGCAGCGGGTGGCTCCGGTCATCCGGCGGATGGGGGAGCTGTGAGCTTCTCCACGCCGGAGGCCCAGCGGCCCACTGCCGTCTTGAACCTGCGGGTTCGTCGTGGCTGGGCGCGCCGTTCCCCGCGCCCCTTCGGGGGCGCTGTACGGCGGGCCCCTTCCACGCGACTGCCAACCAAGGAGTACAGCGAATGACCAACTCGGAAGCGGGACGGCTGAAGGCAGTGCCCCGTGTGCTCGCGGTGATCCCGGCCCGGGGCGGGTCCAAGGGGGTTCCCGCCAAGAACCTGCTGCCCGTCGGCGGTGTGCCGCTGGTCGCCCGCGCGGTGCGCGAGTGCCGTGCGGCCCGGCTGGTGACGGACGTCGTGGTCTCCACCGACGACCAGGCGATCGCCTCCGCCGCCCGTGAGGCGGGCGCCGAGGTCGTGCTGCGGCCCGCCGCCATCGCCGGCGACACCGCGACCTCCGAGGCGGCCGTCCTGCACGCCATGGACGCCCACGAGGCCCTGCACGGCTCCGCCGTGGACGCCGTACTCCTCGTGCAGTGCACCAGCCCCTTCATCATCCGCGAGGACATCGACGGAGTGGCCGGCGCGGTCGTGGAGAACGGCGCGGACACCGCGCTGACCGTGGCGCCCTTCCACGGCTTCATCTGGCGGGACGCCGACGACGACCCGGCTGCGGTCGACACCGAACTGACCCGGTCCGTCGGCGGCGGCACGACGGTCGCCAACGCCACCGCCACCGACGGCGGTTACGGCGTCAACCACGACAAGTCGTTCCGGCCGCGCCGCCAGGACCGGCCCCAGGACCTCCTGGAGACCGGCGCCGCGTACGCCATGAACGCGGCAGGACTGCGCGAGCACAAGCACCGCTTCTTCGGCCGGACGGAACTCGTCCGCACCGACCCCGCGCGGGTCCTGGAGATCGACGACCCGCACGACCTCGCCCGCGCCCGGGCCCTCGCGCCGCTCTTCGACGCGAACCGGCCCGGCACGCTCCCGACCGCCGCCGACATCGACGCGGTCGTCCTCGACTTCGACGGCACCCAGACCGACGACAGGGTGCTGATCGACTCCGACGGAAAGGAGTTCGTCTCCGTGCACCGCGGCGACGGACTCGGTATCGCGGCCCTCCGCAGGAGCGGCCTGTCGATGCTGATCCTTTCCACGGAGCAGAACCCGGTCGTCGCCGCCCGCGCACGGAAGCTCAAGATCCCCGTGCTGCACGGCATCGACCGGAAAGACCTCGCACTGAAGCAGTGGTGCGAGGAACAGGGCATCGCGCCCGAGCGCGTGCTCTACGTCGGCAACGACGTCAACGACCTCCCGTGCTTCGCCCTCGTCGGCTGGCCCGTGGCGGTCGCGAGCGCCCACGACGTCGTACGCGGCGCCGCACGCGCGGTCACCACCGTCCCCGGTGGCGACGGCGCGATCCGGGAGATCGCCAGCTGGATCCTCGGCCCCTCTCTCGATTCCCTCGACAAGTAAGGAACGTCTCCACCATGAGCTCCAACTCCCGTCTGCGCACCTTCGGTTCCAAGACCGCAGGACCCGGCCACCCCGTCTACGTCGTCGGTGAGATCGGCATCAACCACAACGGCGACCTGGAGAACGCGTTCAAGCTGATCGACGCCGCCGCCGAAGCCGGCTGCGACGCCGTGAAGTTCCAGAAGCGCACCCCGGAGATCTGCACCCCGCGCGACCAGTGGGACATCGAGCGCGACACCCCCTGGGGCCGGATGACCTACATCGACTACCGCCACCGCGTGGAGTTCGGCGAGGACGAGTACCGCCAGATCGACGAGTACTCCAAGTCGAAGAACATCGCCTGGTTCGCCTCCCCGTGGGACACCGAGGCCGTCGCCTTCCTGGAGAAGTTCGACGTCCCGGCCCACAAGGTCGCCTCCGCCTCCCTGACCGACGACGAGCTGCTGCGCTCGCTGCGCGCCACCGGCCGCACGGTCATTCTCTCCACCGGCATGTCGACGCCGAAGCAGATCCGCCACGCGGTCGAGGTCCTCGGCAGCGACAACATCCTGATGTGCCACGCCACGTCGACCTACCCGGCGCAGGCCGAGGAGCTCAACCTCCGCGTCATCAACACCCTCCAGGCCGAGTACCCGAACGTCCCGATCGGCTACTCCGGTCACGAGACGGGCCTGCAGACCACGCTCGCCGCGGTCGCCCTCGGCGCCACCTTCGTCGAGCGTCACATCACCCTCGACCGCGCGATGTGGGGCTCCGACCAGGCCGCCTCCGTCGAGCCGCAGGGCCTGACCCGCCTGGTGCGCGACATCCGCACCATCGAGGCCTCCCTCGGCGACGGCGTCAAGAAGGTCTACGAGTCCGAGCTGGGCCCGATGAAGAAGCTGCGCCGCGTCTCGGGCGTCGTCGCCGAGGCCGAGATCGCCGCCGCCGCGGGCGAGCCCGTCGCCGTCTGATCCACTCCCCACCCTTCGTCACTCCCACCCCTTCCGATTCCAGGGAAGCGACGGTCGTACGTCGATGAGTCCCCGCGCCGGGTCCACCGGCCCCCAGTCACCCGCCACGCTGGCTTTCGTGGAAAGCCCGGTGCAGCTCCTGAACGTCCTGGAGTGGGCGCACGCGCACGCCCTGAAGGCGGCGGCCCTCAGGAGCACCGGCGAGACCTCCGGACCCCCGGGTCCGGAGCTGGGAGCCGGCCGGCCCGGCGGAACGGGCAGGTTCGGGCGCTCCGGCAGGCCCGGCGGTTCGGGCAGGCCCGGCGGGCCCGGCAGGACTGAGGACGCAAGGCCGGGAGAGGCCGGTACCGGCCTCACCCTCGTCGTCCTGTCGCCCACCGACCCGATGACCCGCGGGCAGCTCAGACGCATGGCCGAGCTGGCCAGGGACGAGGGGTACGACGTGCGGTGGGAGGAGGCGCGGGGCGGCACGACCGCGCCCTTCCACACGGTCGGCGGACTCGCGCCGCTGCTGCGGCGCGCACGGCGCATCGTGATGGGCGACCCCTTCTCGCGGTACGTGCAGCTGCTGCTGACCATCACCCGCGCCCGCGACCTCGTCGTCGTGGACGACGGGACCGCGACCATGGAGTTCGTCTCCCAACTGGCCCGCGGTGAACGGCTGGTGCGCTGGCATCGGCGCGGCGGGCGCCCCGGGGCCCGGGACCTGGTCTTCGCACCGGTCTCGGCCCGGGCCCGCCGCCGGCTCACCCCCGGCGCCGGACGCCGGGTGGAGATCTTCTCCTCCATGCCGATCGACGAGACGCCCGAGGGCGTCGACGTCTCGGCCAACGACTTCGCGTGGACCCGGGCCCGCTTCGGCCCGCCCCGCATCACGAAGGGCGCCGACCTGGTCGGCACGTCCCTGGTGGAGACCGGGGTCGTCGACCCCGACCGCTATGTCGAAGCGGTGAAGGGGCTGGCCGGCACCTACGGGGCCACCCGCTACTTCGCCCACCGCAGGGAGAGCCCCGAGAAGCTGCACCGGCTGGCCGTCGAGACCGGTCTGGAGATCGTCCGCCCGGACCTCCCGCTGGAACTGATCGCCCGCCGGGGCCCCATCGGCCGCATGATCCTCAGCTTTCCCTCCACCGTGGTCCACACCCTGCCGCTCGCACTGGCCGGCACGGACGTCAAGGTCGCCGTCTTCGACATCGACCCGTCCTGGCTCACGGAGAACGCCTCACCCCGGGCCCAGGGCTTCCTCTCGGGCGTCACCGACACGGCCCGCGACGCCCACCGGCTGTCGGCGATCACGGCCACCTGAGGGGACGGGCGGCGGAGCCCTGCCGTGGTGCTGTCCGGCAGCTGAACGGAACCGATCAGGTGCCCGTATGCGTGGTATGCGTAGAGAGCCTGTTTCCGGGGACCCGGGAATGGGCGTCGCCGCTCGGAGGTTTTCCCACAAGGAAGGCCGGATCCGGTATCCGCCTGGGCAGGCGTGGGAGCCGCCGGTCCAGAAAGCCGGGCGAGTGTACCCAAGCCAGTCAATCTGTATGCGCCACGCGGCTAGATTTCCTGTCCCGAACGCGTTGAAGTTTTGTTGATCGCAGGGCAGTCGGTCGTCGCGTCGCCCTACCCTTCAGAGGGTGAACCAACTGATGTCGCAAGAGTCCGAGGCCGATTCGTCCGGGGAAGCGTCGATCGGGGAGGAGTTGTCCGAGGGGGCAGCGCTTCCCGGCGTGCTGTCGGAGGCGCTCCGTGCCGAACTCGTCGCGTTCCGCCGCGACTTGCACATGCACCCCGAGCTGGGAAACCAGGAGTTCCGCACCACCGCCGCGATCAAGGAACGGCTGGAACGGGCCGGTCTGCGGCCCCGCGTGCTCGACACCGGAACCGGGCTCATCTGCGACATCGGCGTACCGGACCCCGCGCTTCCGATGCTCGCCCTGCGCGCCGACATCGACGGCCTGCCCATCCCGGACATGAAGAGCGGCTGCGCCTACCGCTCGACCGTGCCCGACCGCGCCCACGCCTGCGGACACGACGTGCACACGACCGTCGTCCTGGGCGCCGCCCTTGTCCTCGCCGACCTGTACGAGCGGGGCCTGCTCGACCGGGCCGTACGCCTGATCTTCCAGCCCGCCGAGGAAGTACTGCCCGGCGGCGCCCCCGACGTCATCAAGGGCGGCGGCCTCGACGGCGTCGGCCGGATCGTCGCCGTCCACTGCGACCCGCGGGTCGACGCCGGGCGCATCGGCCTGCGGTACGGGCCCATCACCTCCGCCTGCGACCGGGTCGAGGTCTCCCTGGACGGGCCCGGCGGACACACCGCCCGGCCGCACCTCACCACCGACCTCGTCACCGCCGCCGCCCGGGTCGCCGTCGACGTGCCGGCCGTCGTCGCCCGGCGGGTCGACGCCCGCTCCGGACTCTCCCTGACCTGGGGACGGATCGAGTCGGGGCACGCCTGCAACGTGATCCCGCAGCACGCCGAACTCTCCGGGACCGTACGGTGCCTGGACCTCGCCGCCTGGCACGCCGCCCCCGACCTGGTGCACGCCGCGATCGACGAGGTCGCCACGCTCCACCGGGCGAAGTCCGAGATCAGCTACGTACGCGGGGTGCCGCCGGTCGTCAACGAGCCGGGCGCCACCGATCTGCTGCGCGCGGCGATGACCGCCCGGCTCGGGGCGAACTCCGTGGAGGACACCGAACAGAGCCTCGGCGGGGAGGACTTCTCCTGGTACCTGGAGCACGTGCCCGGCGCCATGGCCCGGCTCGGGGTGCGCACGCCGGGCGAGCGCACCGTGCGGGACCTGCACCAGGGGGACTTCGACGCCGACGAGTCGGCCATCACGGTGGGCGTCGAGATGTTCACCGCCGCCGCCCTGCTGCAGGCGCGCGGCTGAGGAGGCGGCGCCGGGCAGCCGGTGATCCACGGACGAAGGGGTGCCCCGTTCGGTACCCCTTCGTCCCCTTGTGTCACTCGTACGTAACCGGCGGCGGGCGTTCGTAACGGGCCGTCGGCACGAATCGATAACGGCAGTGAAGAACCCCGTTCCCCTCCCCTTCTACGCGCGTTACTGTGCGCCGCAGTCAGCGTCGGCAACGGCGCCGTTGGGGAATGTAAGGGGTGCTCTCTCATGCGTCGGATTTCTCGGAGAACCAGGCTTTCTCAAGCCGCTGTCGCCGTCGCGGTCGTCGTCGTCGCGGCCGCCGGCTGCGGTGAGACCAGCAGCGACTCCTCGGGCAGCGACACCGAGTCCGGCTCAGGCTCCGGCTACAAGGGCAAGGGCATCGGGCTCGCCTACGACATCGGCGGCCGTGGAGACCAGTCCTTCAACGACGCCGCGTACGCCGGGTACGAGAAGGCCCGCAAGGAATTCAAGATCGGCGGGAACGACATCGAGCCGAGCGACGGCGAGTCGGACGCCGACAAGGTGCAGCGGCTGACCCAGATGGCCAAGGCCGGCTACAACCCCATCGTCGGCGTCGGCTACATCTACGCCCCGGCGGTCAAGGAGGTCGCCGCCAAGTACCCGAAGGTCACCTTCGCCGTCATCGACGACGCCCAGGTGCAGGCGAAGAACGTCGCCGACATGGTGTTCGCCGAGGAGCAGGCCTCCTACCTGGCCGGTGTCGCCGCCGCCAAGGCCACGAAGAAGGACCACGTGGGCTTCATCGGCGGGGTCGACATCCCGCTCATCCACAAGTTCGAGGACGGCTTCGTCCAGGGGGTCAAGTCGGTCGATCCGAAGATCGAGATCGAGAAGCGGTACCTCACCGAGAAGCCCGAGGACGGCGGGTTCTCCAACCCGAGCATGGGCAAGGAGGCCGCCAGCGGGCAGGTCGAGGCCGGCGCCGACGTGATCTACCACGCGGCCGGTCTGTCCGGCCAGGGCGTCATCCAGGAGGCCGCGGCGCAGAAGGTCTGGGCGATC
This sequence comes from Streptomyces sp. NPDC127119, assembly GCF_042677425.1. Taxonomy (NCBI): domain Bacteria; kingdom Bacillati; phylum Actinomycetota; class Actinomycetes; order Kitasatosporales; family Streptomycetaceae; genus Streptomyces; species Streptomyces sp. NPDC127119. The sequence continues at coordinate 64,385 of NZ_JBHXTO010000029.1, forward strand.
GGGGTGGACTCGGACCAGTACAAGCAGAAGGCGCTCGCCGCGTCGAAGGACTGGATCCTCGGCTCCGCGCTCAAGGACGTCGGCGGCGCGGTGTACGAGGTCACGAAGTCCGTCGTGGACGGGAAGCCGCTGTCCGGTGAGCACCGGGGCGACCTGAAGTCGGGCGGAGTGGGCTTCGCGGACTCCAACCCGAAGTACAAGGAGATGACGGACGTCGTCGAGGCGGTGGAGAAGGCGAAGGAGGACATCGTCAGCGGCACGGTCACGGTGAAGACCGACTGACGTCCTGACCTGCGGGGTGCGCTCCCGCCTGCGGCCCGGCGGGGGCGGCCCGCGCCCCTCAAGGACGGGGCTGCGCCCCTGCCCCGACGACGCCGGCACGGTCGGCTGACGGCCGGTGGGGGCCGTTCGCGCAGTTCCCCGCGCCCCTTCAGGACGGGGCTGCGCCCCTGCCCCGGCGATGGTGGCACGGTCGGCTGACGGCCGGTGGGGGTCGGCCGCGCAGTTCCCCGCGCCCCTTGGGGTGGCGGGCGTGCGTCGTCGGCCGACAGTCGGTGGGGGTGGGCCGCGCCGTTCCCCGCGCCCCTGATGTGGTGGCGGTGGCGCGGTCGGCTGGCGGCCGGTGGCCGGGGTCGGGGCGTAGCCCCGCTCCGGAGGGGCGCGGGGAACTGCGCGACAAGCCCCCACCGGGCCGCAGCCGACAATGCGCCCCCACCACCCCGCCCCCGCTGAGGGACACGTACACCCCTTGCCTCCCGCAAGGGGTGTACCACGTTCCGTAGTCTGTACGGCATCTGTGGCCACAGCTCGATAACGGACCGGACAGAAGGGGTTTTCCGTCTGGTCTACGCGCGTTACGCTGCGGCGGAACCAGCGCCTGGTATGGGCGCTTGCACAAAGGAGTCACGTTCCATGCGCCGGGTGTCCCGAATCGCTGTCGCGGGCGTTGCGACCGCTACCCTCACCGCCGCCCTCGCTGCTTGCGGCGGCACGTCCAACGACGCCGCTGACAGCGGCGACGGCAAGAGCAAGGGCATCGCCCTCGCGTACGACGTCGGCGGCAAGGGCGACCAGTCCTTCAACGACGCCGCGACCGCCGGAATGGAGAAGGCCGCCGCGGAGTTCAAGTACGGCTCCAAGGCCGTCGAGCCCACCGACGGCGAGTCCGACGCCGACAAGGTGCAGCGCCTGCAGACGCTGGCCAAGGCGGGCTACAACCCGGTCGTCGGCGTGGGCTACGCCTACGCGCCGGCCGTCGCCGAGGTCGCCGCCAAGTTCCCGAAGATCACGTTCGGCATCGTCGACGACGAGACGATCGACAAGAAGAACGTCGCGGACATGGTCTTCCACGAGGAGCAGTCCTCGTACCTCGCGGGCGTCACCGCGGCCCTCACCACCAAGTCCAACACCGTCGGCTTCGTCGGCGGCGTGGACATCCCGCTGATCCACAAGTTCGAGGCGGGCTACAAGCAGGGCGTCGCGGACACGAACCCGAAGGTCAAGGTCGTCTCGCAGTTCCTCACCGAGAAGGCCGAGGACGGCGGCTTCGCCAGCCCCGACAAGGGCAAGACGGCCGCCGAGGGCCAGATCGAGGACGGCGCCGACGTGGTCTACCACGCCGCGGGCCTGTCCGGTCAGGGCGTCATCGAGGCCGCTTCCGCCGCCAAGGTGTGGGCGATCGGCGTCGACTCCGACCAGTACAGCCAGGACGCCCTCAAGGCGTACAAGCAGTACATCCTCACCTCGGCCACCAAGGACGTCGCGGGCGCGGTCTACAACCTCGCCAAGTCGGTCCAGGACGGCAAGCCCGAGACGGGTGTCGTGCGTGCCTCCCTCAAGACCGGCGGTGTCGGCCTCGCGGACTCGAACCCCGACTTCAAGGGCAACGCCAAGCTGCAGGCGGCCCTGGAGAAGGCCACCACGGGCATCAACGACGGCACCATCAAGGTCAAGACCTCGTAGTAACCGTCCGAGGTAACCATGGTCAATCGGGCGCTGTAATGGCAGCGTTACGGTCGCGAAAACGGGGTGTGGGAAGGATGGCCTTCCCGCGCCCCGTTCGCGCGGCGGATGACCCGGGTCTGTCCGGGAGGCATGGATATGCCTGGATGTGCCCGGAACATCCGACTCCGCAGTAGTTGTCGAAGCAGGGGCGCTACGCGCGTAGATCGGCCCCTTTTCCAAGGAGTACGCCATCGACGCGTCCAGCAGCCCTCCGCTCGCCGCACAGTCACCGTCCCCGTCGCAGTCGCCCGTGTCGGTCGAACTCGCGGGGATCACCAAGCGCTTCCCCGGTGTCGTCGCCAACCACGACATCCACCTGTCCGTCCGCAAGGGCACCGTGCACGCCCTCGTCGGCGAGAACGGGGCAGGCAAGTCCACCCTGATGAAGATCCTCTACGGCATGCAGAAGCCGGACGAGGGCACCATCGCGGTCGACGGCGACCAGGTCACCTTCGCCAGCCCCGCCGACGCCATCGCGCGCGGCATCGGCATGGTCCACCAGCACTTCATGCTGGCCGACTACCTCACCGTCCTGGAGAACGTCGTCCTCGGCAGCGAGAAGCTGTACGGGATCGGCGGCGGCGCCCGCGACAAGATCAAGGAGATCTCCGAGCGCTACGGCCTCGGGGTCCGCCCGGACGCCCTCGTCGAGGACCTCGGTGTCGCCGACCGCCAGCGCGTGGAGATCCTCAAGGTCCTCTACCGCGGCGCCCGCATCCTGATCCTCGACGAGCCCACCGCCGTCCTCGTGCCGCAGGAGGTCGACGCGCTCTTCGACAACCTCCGCGAGCTGAAGGCCGAGGGCCTGTCCGTCATCTTCATCTCCCACAAGCTGGGCGAGGTCCTGTCGGTCGCCGACGAGATCACCGTCATCCGCCGCGGCACCACGGTCGGCACGGCCGTCCCCGCCGAGACCACCTCCCGGCAGCTCGCCGAGATGATGGTCGGCAGCGAACTGCCCACCCCCGAGACCGCCGAGTCGACGGTCACCGACAAGCCCGTCATCCAGGTCGAGGGCCTCACCGTGTACGCCGCGGGCGGCGCCTCGCTCGGCGAGACCGGCACCGTCGGAGACACCCCGGCCGCCGGATCCCTCGCGGGTGACGCGGCCGGCGGCGACGCCAAGCGCGTCCTGGACGACGTCACCTTCACCATCCACGCCGGTGAGGTCATGGGCATCGCCGGGGTCGAGGGCAACGGCCAGACCGAACTGGTCGACGCCCTGATCGGCCTCAAGAACGCCGACTCGGGCACCATCCGCTTCATCGGCGAGGAGATGACCTCCTGGCCCACCCGCAAGCGCCGCGAACAGGGCGTCGGCTACATCCCCGAGGACCGCCACCGGCACGGCCTGCTCCTCGAAGCCCCGCTGTGGGAGAACCGCATCCTGGGCCACGTCACCGAGAAGCCCAACACGCGGGGCACACGCGGTATGTGGCTCGACATCAAGGGCGCCCAGGCCGACACCCGCCGCATCGTCGAGGAGTACGACGTCCGGACGCCCGGCATCGACGTCACGGCGGCCTCCCTGTCCGGCGGCAACCAGCAGAAGCTGATCGTCGGCCGCGAGATGAGCCACAAGCCGCGCTTCCTGATCGCCGCCCACCCCACCCGCGGTGTGGACGTCGGCGCGCAGGCCGCGATCTGGGACCAGATCCGCGAGGCCCGCCGTGAGGGCCTGGCGGTGCTGCTGATCTCCGCCGACCTGGACGAGCTGATCGGCCTCTCCGACACCCTCCGGGTGATCTACAACGGCCGGCTCGTCGCGGACGCCGACCCGGCGACCGTCACTCCGGAGGAGCTGGGTTCGGCCATGACGGGCGCCGCCTCCGGTCACCTGGAGCACGTGGAGCAGGCAGCGAGCGAAGAGCACCCAGCGCAGGCAGTGGAAGCCCCGGAGGACGAGGCCCGATGAAGAAGTTCGACAAGGAGCGAGTGCTCCTCGCGGTGGCCGGACCGGTCATCGCGCTCGTGGCGGCCGTGGTGCTGACCTCGTTCGTGCTGCTCGCCTCGGGCAAGAGCCCGATCGAGCCGTACACCCTGATGTTCGAGCAGGCCGGTTTCGCCGATGTCCAGGTCCTGATCATCAATCAGGCCGGCGTCTACTACCTCGCCGCCCTCGCGGTCGCCGTCGGCTTCCGCATGAACCTCTTCAACATCGGCGTCGACGGCCAGTACCGCCTCGCCGCCATGATGACCGCGGTCGTCGGCGCGCACGTCTCGCTGCCCGCCGCCCTGCAGATCCCGTTCCTGATGCTGATCGCCGTGCTCACCGGCGCCTTCTGGGCCGGCATCGCGGGTGTCCTCAAGGTGACCCGCGGAGTGAGCGAGGTCGTCGCGACGATCATGCTCAACGCCATCGCCACCAGCCTCATCGGCTACCTCACCCTCACCGAGGTCTGGGGCCAGCCGCTCGGCAACAACCAGACCACCGGCGTGATGAAGGAGTCCGGCTGGTTCCCCGGCTTCGACATGGGCGACGCGGGCGAGATCTACGGCTTCACCCTGATCGCCGTACTCGCCGGTGTCCTGTACTGGCTGGTCCTCAACCGCACCCGCTTCGGCTTCGACCTGCGCGCCACCGGCGCCTCCGAGACCGCTGCCGCCGCCTCCGGCGTGGACGCCAAGCGCATGGTCCTCACCGCGATGCTGATCTCCGGCGGCATGGCCGGCCTCGCGGGCCTGCCGATCCTCCTCGGCGACGCCCACACCTACAGCCTGTCCTTCCCGACGGGCCTCGGCTTCACCGGCATCACCATCGCGCTGCTCGGCCGCAACAACCCGGTCGGCATCGCCTTCGCCGCCCTGCTGGTCGCCTTCCTCGACAAGGCCTCGCCCGCCCTCGACTACGCGACCCCGGTGGCGTACGACAAGGAGATCGCGGTGATCATGCAGGGTCTCATCGTGATCGCGGTCGTCGTCTCCTACGAGGCCGTACGCGTCTGGGGCCTGCGCCGCCAGCAGCGCCGCGTCGGCGCCGAACTGGCCGCCGCCGCAGCCGCCAACGACAACTCCAAGAAGGAGGTGGCTGCCCGATGAGCACCGCAACCGTCGCCAAGCCGCAGGCGCCGAAGCCCGCCCGGGGCCGCCGCCGTATCTCGCTCCCGGTCCTGCTCCTGCTCGTCGCGGGCCTGCTGGTCCTCGTCTCCGTCGTCCGCCTCGTCACCGACGCGAACGGCATCACCTCCACCGGCCAGATGTCCACCGCCCTGCGCCTGGCCGTACCGATCGGCCTCGCCGGACTCGGCGGACTGTGGGCCGAGCGCGCGGGCGTCGTCAACATCGGCCTCGAAGGCATGATGATCCTCGGCACCTGGTTCGGTGCCTGGGCCGGCTTCCAGTGGGGCCCGTGGACCGGTGTCGCCTTCGGCATCATCGGCGGCGCCCTCGGCGGCCTGCTGCACGCGGTCGTCACCGTCACCTTCAACGTCAACCACATCGTCTCCGGTGTGGCCATCAACATCCTGGCCCTCGGCGCCACCCGCTATCTGTCGACCTTCGCCTTCGAGGGCGAGGAGGGCGGTACGTCGAAGCAGTCGCCGCCCGTCGACTCGCTCGGCACCTTCGACATCCCAGGCCTTTCGGACTGGCTGCAGACCCTGAACGGCAAACACTGGTTCCTGGTCTCCGACCTCGCCGGTCTCGTCGGCGGCCTCTTCACCGACCTCTCGCCGCTCACCGTGATCGCCGTCCTGCTCGTCCCGGTCACCTGGTGGGTGCTGTGGCGCACCTCCTTCGGGCTGCGCCTGCGCTCCTGCGGCGAGAACCCGGTGGCCGCCGAGTCGCTCGGTGTCAACGTCTACAAGTACAAGTACCTCGCCGTCGTCATCTCCGGCGGCTTCGCCGGACTCGGCGGCGCGTTCCTCTCCCTGGTCGCCTCCAACATCTACCTGGAGGGCCAGACCGGCGGGCGCGGCTACATCGGCCTCGCCGCGATGATCTTCGGCAACTGGATGCCGGGCGGACTCGCGCTGGGCGCCGGCCTGTTCGGCTACACCGACAGCCTCAAGCTCCGCGGCGGCGGCACCAACGTCCACGCGCTGCTCCTCCTGCTGGCCCTGCTCCTGATCATCGGCGCGGCCTACTTCGTCTGGAAGAAGCGGTACGTGCACGCGGCGGTCACCACGCTCATCGGCGTCCTGGTCTTCCTCTGGTACACCACGACCAACGAGGTCCCGAACCAGGTCGTCACCGCCACCCCGTACGTCGTCACGCTCCTCGTCCTCGCGCTCTCCGCGCAGCGCCTGCGGATGCCGAAGGCGGACGGCATGCCGTACCGGCGAGGGCAGGGCAAGTGACGACGGCCGAGACCGCGTCCACGCCCGTCGACTGGGAAGCCCTGCGGGAGGTGGCGCGCGAGGCGATGTCCCGCGCGTACGCCCCCTACTCGGGCTACCCGGTCGGAGTCGCGGCCCTGGTCGACGACGGCCGGGTGATCTCCGGATGCAACGTGGAGAACGCCTCCTACGGACTCGGCCTCTGCGCCGAATGCGGCCTGGTCTCGCAGCTCCAGAACACCGGGGGAGGCCGGCTCACGCACTTCACGTGCGTGGACGGCCACGGCGAGATCCTCGTCCCGTGCGGCCGCTGCCGCCAGCTCCTGTACGAGTTCGGCGGCCCCGACCTCGTCCTGGAGACCCCGGACGGTCTCCTCCCGCTCTCCGAGATGCTCCCGCAGGCCTTCGGCCCGGACCACCTCACCAGGTAATTCACGGGCGGCCCCGGTGGACTCCGGGGCCGCCGCACTGCCTGCACCACCGCACTACCGAAGGGAAGCCATGACCGCGTTGTCGATGGACGCCATCTCCGTGATCCGCACCAAGCGGGACCGCGGCGAGCTGAGCGACGGACAGATCGACTGGGTCATCGACGCGTACACGCGCGGTGAGGTCGCCGACTACCAGATGGCCGCCCTCAACATGGCGATCCTGCTCAACGGCATGAACCGCCGGGAGATCGCCACCTGGACCGCCGCGATGATCGCCTCCGGCGAACGCATGGACTTCTCGTCCCTGTCCCGCCCGACGGCCGACAAGCACTCCACGGGCGGCGTCGGCGACAAGATCACGCTCCCGCTCGCCCCGCTCGTGGCGGCCTGCGGCGCGGCCGTCCCGCAGCTGTCGGGCCGGGGCCTCGGCCACACCGGCGGCACCCTGGACAAGCTGGAGTCGATCCCGGGCTGGCGCGCCGCGCTCTCGAACGACGAGATGCTCTCCGTCCTGGACTCGGTCGGCGCGGTGATCTGCGCGGCGGGCGACGGCCTGGCCCCGGCGGACAAGAAGCTCTACGCCCTGCGCGACGTGACCGGCACGGTCGAGGCGATCCCGCTGATCGCCTCCTCGATCATGTCGAAGAAGATCGCGGAGGGTACGGGCTCACTCGTCCTGGACGTGAAGGTCGGCACCGGTGCCTTCATGAAGACGATCGAGGACGCCCGCGAACTGGCCTCCACGATGGTCGGCCTCGGCACGGACCACGGCGTACGGACCGTCGCGCTCCTCACCGACATGTCCACCCCGCTCGGCCTGACCTCGGGCAACGCCCTTGAGGTCCGCGAGTCGGTCGAGGTCCTGGCCGGCGGCGGCCCGTCCGACGTCGTGGAACTCACCCTCGCCCTGGCCCGCGAGATGCTCGACGCGGCGGGGATCAAGGACGCCGACCCGGCGAAGGCGCTGGCCGACGGCTCGGCGATGGACGCGTGGCGCCGCATGATCGCGGCCCAGGGCGGCGCCCCGGACGCCCCGCTCCCCACGTCCCGCGAACAGCACGTCGTCAAGGCCTCGGCCTCGGGCGTCCTGACCCGCCTCGACGCGTACGACGTCGGCGTCGCCGCCTGGCGCCTGGGCGCGGGCCGCGCCCGCAAGGAGGACCCGGTGCAGGCCGCCGCGGGCGTCGAACTCCACGCCAAGCCCGGCGACACGGTGACGGAGGGCCAACCACTCCTCACCCTCCACACGGACACCCCGGAACGCTTCGCCTACGCCCTGGAAGCAGTGACGGACGCATACGACGTGGCACCCCCCGCCACGCTGTTCACCCCGACACCGGTGGTGCGGGAACGTATCGCCTGAGGCGGGTGAAGCGGATCGCGGAACGGGACCGGCGGGCGACCACCGGTCCCGTTCCGCGATCCCGGGGCGACGGTCCGAGGGACATCACCCCAGCAGCGCCGCGATCACCACCAGCACCGGTACCGCCAGCATCGTCGACAGCAGGATCGACTCGCGGGCCAGGACCTCGCCCACGCGGTAGCGCGAGGCGTAGGTGAAGAGGTTCTGGGCGGCCGGCAGGGCCGAGGTGACGACCACGTCCAGCAGCGGCTCGCCCCGCAGGCCGAAGACCCCCGCCGCCAGGCCCCAGGCCACCAGGGGCTGGCCCACGGACTTGAGGGCCACGGAGAGCAGTACGGGCGCCCGATCCGCGCCGCGGCCCGGCATCGTGCTGCCGCACAGGGAGATGCCGAAGGCGAGCAGTACGGCCGGTACGGACATGTTGCCGATCAGGGTCAGCGGGTCCATGACGGGCCCCGGCACGGTCAGCCCCGTCGCCGAGACCGCCACCCCGGCCAGTGAGCCGATCCCGACGGGGTTGCGCAGGGGAGCGGTGACCTGCCGCCAGAGCGGCTGCTTCTCGCCCGCGCCCGACAGATCGAGGATCGTCAGCGCGACCGGCGTCATCACGATCTGCTGGAACAGCAGGACCGGCGCGACGAGCGAGGCGTCCCCGAGGACGTACACGGCGATCGGGATACCGAGATTGCCCGCGTTGACGTAACTGGAGCAGAGCGCGCCGATCGTCGTACGGCCCACGCCCCAGCGGCGTACGGCACCGACCGCGACGAAGACCCCGGCCACCGCGAACGTGCTGACCGCCGTCACCAGCAGCCGGTTCGACAGGATCACCGACAGGTCGGCCCGCGCGAGGGTGGTGAAGAGCAGTGCGGGCGTGGCGACGTGGAACGCGAGCTTGGTCAGCACCTCCCGCCCGTTGTCACCGAGGTACCCCCGACGCCCGATCAGATACCCGACCGCGATGACGACGGCGATGACGGCGAACCCGTTCAGCACCCCCTGCACGGCACCTCCCGCGGGCCCGGTGATTCATGGGTCATACACCCAACCCTAGGGCCGGGGGGAGCCCCCACCGGCTGTGGGGCCCGTCCTTCAGGGGCGCGGGGAACGGCGCGGGTCACCCCCACCGGCCGTCAGCCGACGATCGACCGGCCTTTCAGGGGCGCGGGGAACTGCGCGAGCAACCCCCACCGACCCGCACCCGACAACAGCCCAGCCGACCGCAGGTCGCAACGCTCAAGCGATGAGTTCCGCGCCCCGTCACGGTCTACCGCACGTGGACGCCACGACACCCCCCGTACTCGTACTGCCCGGCCCCGTCACCAAGGACGACGTGCCGAGGCTCTGCGAAGCCGTGCGCACACGGCTGCAGGACACCACGGTCCGCGTCGTCGTCTGCGACGTCGGAGACCTGGGCCCACCAGGCCTGACGACCGTCGACGCCCTGGCAAGGATGCAGCTCGCGGCCCGCCGCGCCGGAGGCCGCCTCAGACTCCGCGCCCCCGACCCCGCCCTACGGGCGCTGCTCGCCCTCGTCGCCCTGCCCTTCGAGGTGGAGCGGCAGCCCGAACAGCGGGAACCACCGCTGCGTGTCGAGGAAGCAGTGGAATCCCGTGATCCGCCCCTCTGAGATCTCCAGGACCTGTACGGCCCACGCCGTACGGCCACCCGTCTCGGGGTCCGGCTTGTACTGGGCGAAGCCCGGCAGTCCGTTCACCGCGACCGGGACCAGATGGGAGTCCGCGCAGGCGGCGCCGAGCGTCGTCATGAAGCCCGTGATGTCCGAGGGACCGGTCAGCCACAGGTCGAACGGCGGCATCGTCATCACGGCGTCCTCGTGCAGGAGGGCCGTCAGCGCCGCCATGTCGTACCCCTCGAAGGCGGCCACATAGCGGTCGAGCAGTTTCTGCTGCTCCTCGTCGAGCGGATCGGAGGTGACGGCCCGCGCCGCCGCGCTCCCGTCGCCGCTCTCCGAGAGCGTCGCCCGCGCCCGCTGCAGCGCGCTGTTCACGGAGGCGACCGTCGTGCCGAGCAGCTCGGCCACCTCGCTCGCCTTCCACGCCAGCACCTCACGCAGGATGAGCACGGCCCGCTGCTTGGGCGGCAGTTGCTGCAGGGCGGCCATGAAGGCGAGGCGCACCGACTCCTTGGCGACGGCGGCCTCGGCCGGGTCGGCGACCGTCGGCAGCACGCGCGCGTCCGGCATCGGCTCCAGCCAGGTGTTGTCCGCGCGCGGCGTCAGGGCGGCCTGCGCGAGAGGCGTCGAGTCCGTCAGATCCATGGGCCGGGCCCGTTTGTTGCCGGCGGTCAGCATGTCCAGGCAGACGTTCGTCGCGATCCGGTACAGCCACGAACGCATCGAGGAACGGCCCTCGAACTTGTCGTAGCTGCGCCAGGCGCGCACCAACGTGTCCTGGACCGCGTCCTCGGCCTCGAAGGACGAGCCGAGCATCCGGTAGCAGTACCCCGTCAGCTCGACCCGGTGCTTCTCCAGCCGGACATCGAGGTCTTCCACCGTCGCCGTACCGTCGCTCATAGCCAACCCACCCCTGTGGCCTTGTCCGCCGTGCGAGCGTCGCCCCATTGCGACACCGGCACTCCGGAAGCTACCGCAGCCCACTGACAATGGCCCTCCGAGACGGAAAAGGTGCAGGTCAGGACGGTTGCTGTCCTGGCCTGCACCCACATGTGCGCCGGTTGCCCCCGGTGAGTCCCGGGTCTGTCAGTGCTGCACCGCCACCAGCCGCCGCTGGGTCCGGGCCGCGTGCGACCCGAGCACCGTGATGCCGACGACCCCGACGACCGCCAGCAGGCCGAGCGAGACCGTCCCGGCCCAGCCGCCGGAATGGTAGGCGACCGCGCCGAGCGTGCCGCCCGCGCTGGAGCCCAGGTAGTACGCGGACTGGTACAGCGCCGAGGCCTGGGCGCGGCCCTCCTTCGCCGTGTGGCTGACGGAGGAGGACGCCACCGCGTGTCCGGCGAAGAATCCGGCCGTGATCAGCACGAGACCGAGCAGCACGAGCGGTATCGAGTCGGCCAGCGACACCAGCAGACCCGCCGTCGTCGTGGCGCCCGCGAGGTACAGCGCGCCGCGCCTGCCGAGCCGGCCCACCAGCTTTCCGGCGGTCGACGCCGAGACCGTACCGACCAGGTAGACCAGGAAGATCGAGCCGATGAGGCCCTGCGGGAGGGAGAACGGGGCGTCGGTGAGGCGGTAGCCGATCACCGTGTAGACGGCGCCGAACACCGTCATGAACAGCGCGCCGATCGCGTACAGCCTGCGCAGCAGCGGGTTCGCGAGGTGGTCGCGGACCGTGCGGACCAGCGCCGCGGGGTGCAGCGATCCCGCCGTGAAGTGCCGGGGTGCCGGGAGCAGCAGCCGGAAGGCGACCGCGCAGCCCACCGCGATCACGCCGATCGTGCCGACGGCGACCCGCCAGCCCCATTCCTGCGCGACCCAGCCGGTGATGACCCGGCCGCTCATCCCGCCGACGCTGTTGCCCGCGACGAACAGGCCGATGGCGGTGATCAGCGCCTTCGGCCGTACCTCCTCCGCCAGGTACGCCGTCGCCGAGGCGGGCAGTCCGGCCAGTGCCGCGCCCTGGACGGCCCGCAGTGCGACCAGCCAGCCGACCGAGGGGGCGAAGGGCACGAGCAGTCCGACGGTCACCGCGACCGCGAGGGACGCCGTCATCAACGTACGCCGTCCGAATCGCTCGGAGAGCGCGCTCAGCGGCAGGACGAACAGGGCCAGTGCGCCGGTCGCCGCCGACACCGTCCAGCTCGCGGTGCTCGCCGTGACCCCGAAGTCGTGCGAGATCAGGGGGAGGAGGGCCTGGGTGGAGTAGAGGAGCGCGAAGGTCGCGACCCCGGCGAGGAAGAGGGCGAAGCTCATCCGGCGGTAGCCGGGTCCGCCCGGGGTCAGCCGGGTGTCGACGGGGACCACTTCGGTGGGGGCGACGGTTTCGGTGCGAGCGGCGGCGGAGGGGGCGACCACGCTGGTGGACGCCCCGGTACTGGCGGAAGGCATGTTTCGAACCTAAAGTCCTCCCCGTCATCCGTCCAATGCACGGAATCGTCATAATCGTTCCCGTGATGCATCAACAGAGGTCAGAGGGACGCCTGTCACCGTCCGGTGACACAGAAGACATCGTCGCCGTGCTCGCCCCGCGCCTGGCGTACTTCGCCGGGGTCGCCCGCACCGAGCATGTGACGCGGGCCGCGCAGGAGATGCAGGTCCCGCAGTCGACGCTGTCCCGGGCGATGGTCCGCCTCGAACAGGACCTGGGGGTGGACCTCTTCGCCCGCCGGGGCCGCACGGTCTCCCTCACCCCGGCCGGCCGCACGTTCCTCGGTTCCGTGGAGCGGGCGCTCGCGGAGATCGAGCGGGCCGCCGACGAGGTACGGGCCGACGCCGACCCCGCCACCGGCAAGGTCGCCTTCGGCTTTCTGCACACCATGGGCTCCGAGACGGTCCCGGCGCTGATCCGGGCCTTCCGCGTCGACCACCCCCGCGTCCGCTTCAGCCTGGTCCAGAACTACGGCGAGGCGATGATCGAGCGTCTGCGCTCCGGCGAACTCGACCTCTGCCTCACGTCCCCCGTCCCGGACGCCCCCGATCTGGTGGGCCGCCGCCTGGACGAGCAGAAGCTCCGTCTGGTGGTTCCGGCCGACCACCGCCTGGCCTCCCGCCGCCGTATCCGCCTCGCGGAGGCCGCCGAGGAGGCCTTCGTGACCCTGGAACCCGGCTACGGCCTGCGGCGCATCACCGACGACCTGTGCCGGCAGGCGGGCTTCCGCCCCCGGATCGCCTTCGAGGGCGAGGAGGCGGAGACCCTGCGCGGCCTGGTGGCGGCGGGCCTGGGAGTGGCCCTCCTGCCCCCGCCGGCCGTCCCCCGCCCGGGGGTGGTGGAACTGACGGTCACGGCCCCCCGGGCGGCCCGGGAGATCGGGGTCGCCTGGCTGGACGGCCACCCGGACACCCCGCCGGTGGCGGCCTTCAAGAAGTTCCTGCTGTCGAGAAGGGGCAACCTGCTCCCGGAGTGAGCGGGCCGGTTTCGTTCCGTCCCGGTGGCCGGGACCGGTCGTTACCTCGTCCCGGCCGGTCCGTTGGACGGATCATGAATACCTCACGCATGACCAGGACACTGGGCGCTCTGATCGCCACCGCCCTGCTGGCACTCTTCGTGCCCGCCACCACCGCCCACGCCGCCGAGTGCGGGGTCCGCTCCGACGGCCGTCTGTACTGCGGCAACACCGTGGGCGCGAAGGGCTACGCGGACCGCTCCTACCGCTCGGCCACCCGCGGCACGCTCAACACCGGGTTCAACTGGTTCGTGTGCTGGGGCCACGGCGATCCGCACCAGGGCCAGAACGACATCTGGTACTGGACCCAGCTCGACAACGGCTCCTGGGGCAACGTCCCCGCCGTCTCGCTGAAGACCGGCCAGGACCCGGCGAGCGGCCTGCGCCAGTGCTGAGGCCGTAGTCCGCTCCGGCTGCCGCACGACCGCGGTCGTGCGGCAGCCCTCACCCGGGGAAGCGCGGGCCGTCGTGGCGGTTCTGCTCGCGCCAGGCGCGGGGCGAGATTCCGTAGGCCCGTTTGAACACCTTGCTGAAGTGGGTCGCGTCCACGAAGCCCCACCGTCGTCCTGTCGCCGCGACCGTCCGCAGCCGAGCGTTCGGCCCGGCCAGCTCCCGCCGGCATTCGGCCAGGCGGCGTGCGCGGATCCAGTCCCCGAGGCTGATGCCCGACCGGGACAGCACGGCGTAGAGGTGACGTACGGAGATTCCGTGCGCGGCGGCGATCCGTGCCGCCGACAGATCGGGGTCCGCCAGGTGCGCCCGGATCCAGTGGGTGATCCGCAGGCTCAGTGTCGCCTCCAGCGGCTCCCTGGCACGTCCGGAGTCACCGTACTGGGACGTCAGGACGGCACGGAGGAGTTCGATGCTCGGTTCCACGACGGCCTCCGCGTGCACGCCCAACTGCAGTTCGTCGTCGGCGGCCAGTTGGGAGAAGTAGGTGGAGGCGAGGCGCGCGACGGAATTGCCGGGTCCCAGAGTGATCGCGCTGACGTCCCGTAACAGCCGCTCGGGAAGCGCGAGCGCGGCGCGGGGGAGACGGAAGAAGTGGTGGTCGACTCCCTCGTCGAAGAGAAGCGTGTAGGGAGCGACCGATTCGTACACGGCGAAGTCCCCCGGCCCCAGCAGGCATTCGCGGCCGTTCTGCACCACCAGGCTGGTGCCCGACATCTGCAGGCCGAGGAAGACGAGCGGTTCCTCGTCCTCCCGGGCCAGTTGCTCGGTCCGGCGGACGGTGACCGAGGTCGCCCGCGCCGAACAGATCCTGAGCGGCCCGAAGCTGCCGAGCCCTATACGGACGGAGATGTCCTCCGCCGGGACGGGATGGTCGATGTCGACCGCCACCACGGACTCCCACACCGCGTGCCGGACCACTTCCTCCCGGTCCCGCGGCGGCATGAGCGCGGTGTCCAGAACAGGGCTCATGCGGCGAGCCGTCGTCTGTATCGGTCGTGAAGCAGGCCGGACGACACCTCGGACGGTTCCCCCACAAGACACCCCTCCGCACGGCCGGTTCCCGACGTCATTTTGACAGGATTCGTCATTTTCCCGCAACGCCTCCGGCGGCCGTACCCGCAGGTCCGCCGTCTTCCAGGGTTCAGGACGAGGCCGTCGTTCCTGCCGGAAGACGGGGGAGCGGCAACGCCACCGGCACCCGGCAGATCGACCGGGACGCCTGCCCGGACGCGTGCCTCTGCATCCCGCACAACACCGTGGCGCACCCCGCCGGCCAGGGCGGGTCCTAGGGCCTGTCTGACAATTTCCGTCTGCCGGGCGACGACGGGAACTGTCAGACAGGCCCTAGGCCCTGTCGTCAAATTCCCGCCTGCCGGCCGACGCCTGGCACGCCCTCTCGCCGCACCGGGAGTTTTAAAAAGTACGTCCAGTATTAGTGATTCAGAACTTTAT
>NZ_JBHXTO010000030.1:0-78332 GCF_042677425.1 Streptomyces sp. NPDC127119
TCGTACTGGACGTACTTGGGCTTTCGCCCGGTGCGGCGAGAGGGCGTGCCAGGCGTCGGCCGGCAGGCGGGAATTTGACGACAGGGCCTAGGCCCTGTCGTCAAGACACAGGTGTGACCGCCACCTCCAGGCGGTCCAGACCGCGCAACCCGTTGTTGATCAGCGGTTGGCGTTCGATGATGTCGAAGCGGGCGACCCGGTCGGCGAGTCGTTCCAGCAGCGTGCTCATCTCCAGTCGGGCGAGGTGCATTCCGACGCACACGTGCTCGCCCCGCCCGAAGGCGAGGTGGTCCGAGGGGCGGCGGGTGATGTCGAAGCGCGCGGGGTCCGGGTAGTGACGCTCGTCGCGGTTGGCGGAGGCGTAGAGCAGCGCGACCCGTGAGCCGGCGGCCAGCGGAACCCCGCCGATCTCGTGGTCCTCGGTGAGTACCCGGCTGAACTGGGGCGCCGGGGTCTCCAGGCGCAGTGACTCGTTGATCGCGTGCGGGATCAACGAGCGGTCCGCGCGCAACAGGTGCCACTGGTCAGGGTTCTGGGCGAACAGCGCGACCGTGTTGGCGATGGCGAGGATCGTCGTGTCCAGGCTGGGCGTGACGTAGTCGAGCATCATCACCGGGCACTTGTCGCGCGGGATCTCGCCACGGTCGGCGGCCTCGTAGAGTTGCGCGGCCCAGCCGTCTGGGTGGAGCTTTCCCGGCACGGCGTCATGCATGGCGAAGGCCATGAACTCCTCGACGGCGGGTCCCGCCGCGGCTGCCCGGTCGTCGGCGGGGCCCTGGGTGTTCCAGATGGCCGCGGCCCACTCCAGCATCTTCTCCCGTCCGTGATCGGGGAGTCCGACCAGGTCCGAGACCACGGTCATGGGCAGATACTCCGCCAGTTCGGTGACCACCTCGAACCGGCCTCGCCCGACGACCCGTTCGACGACGCGGTCGGCCTCGGCCTCGATCCGCGGAGTCGCCTCGCGCATCCGATCCGACCGCAGGGGCCGTCCCAGTACCGAGCGCATCGCCGTGTGCTCGGGCGGGTCACTGCACAGCGTGATCCCCTCCAGCTGGGCGTTCACGCCCGGATCCACGAACACGCCGCGCGCCGAGGAGAACGTCCGCCAGTCCATCAGCGCGGCGCGCACCTCGTCGTAGCGGGGCAACGCGTACAGGTCGTAGCGGGACAGGTACACCACTGGCCCGACCGCCCGGAGTTCGGCATAGATGTCGTACGGGTCGGTGCGCGCCGATTCGGAGTAGAGATCGACGTCACTGACGGGTATATAGGGCAACTGTGCTCCAAGAGAGGGTGCTTCGGGGTGTCCGGTCCGGGGGCGTACAGGTCACGGCAAGCGGCGTACGGTGTGCGCGGCCCGGCTGGAACGGGCCCCCGGAGAATCTCTCGCGCGGCGTGGGTCCTTCGCGTCGGTGGGAAGTACGTATGTCTCGGCCATGCGCGTGGAGGCGGTGTGCCTCGCCGGCGAAACCGTCCGTGGAGAACCCGGTCTACGTAATCTGCACCGACGCGAAGGGACCGGTCCGCGCACGACAGTGACCGTATGAAACGACGCACAGCGCTGAAGGCTCTCGGGTTCGGCACCGGGGGCGCGGTTGTCCTCGCTGGTGGTGGTTACGGCATCTACTACTACGCCGCGCAGCAGGACACGTTCGGCGAGATCGCCTTCGACAAGGTTCTGCCGATACCGCCCCTGGCAGAGTCGGAGAAGGGCGCGCAGGGGGCCCGGGTGTTCACCCTCAACATCCGGTCGGGCAGGACCCGGTTCAAGGCCGGTGCCACGACCCGCACTTGGGGCGTGAACGGCACGTATCTCGGTCCGACGATTCGCGTGCGGCGCGGCGAGCAGGTCGAGTTCGCCGTGCGCAACGGACTGGACGAGGACACCTCGCTCCACTGGCACGGGATGCACCTTCCCGCGGCCATGGACGGCGGACCCCATCAGGTCGTCGCGCCCGGAGAGACCTGGCGGCCGCGCTGGACGGTCGACCAGCCCGCCGCGACACTCTGGTACCACCCGCACATGCACGGAGCGACCGCCGACCACATGTACCGGGGCCTCAGCGGACTGTTCATCGTCGACGACGCGGACTCCGAGGCATCGACACTGCCGTCCGAGTACGGCGTCGACGACATCCCGATGATCGTTCAGGACCGGGCGTTCGACGGGGACAACCAGTTCGAGAAGCGAGTGCCACTGGGCGGCTCGGTGGGCGTGATCGGCAAAGAGGTGCTCGTCAACGGCGCGATCGGACCGTACGTCGACGTCACCACCAAGCTCGTACGACTGCGGCTGCTCAACGGGTCCAACGCGCGCCTGTACAACCTGGGGTTCTCCGACGACCGGCGCTTCACGCTCATCGCCACCGACGGCGGTCTGCTCGCCGAGCCGTGGAACACCGAGCGCCTCTATCTCTCACCCGGCGAACGTGCGGAGATCCTGGTGGCGTTCAAGCCGGGCGAGCGGGTCGAACTGCGCTCCTACCCGTCCGAGTACGGCGGCACGCTGGGTCGGATCGACGGCTTCGACGACCGTCTCGACATCTGCCAGTTCCGGGCCGCGGCCACCCTGTCCGACGTCGGCACCCTCCCTGACACCCTCGGTGTCGCACCGGACCTCGCCGGCGAAAAGGCCGCGCGGGAACGCTCCTTCGTGCTCGCGTCGGACCAGATCAACGGCAGGTCGATGGCGATGGACCGGATCGACTTCGGGGTCCGCGAGGGCACGGTCGAGGTGTGGGACGTGGTCAACGACAACGGCTTTCTGCACAACTTCCACGTTCACGACGTGCAGTTCCAGGTGCTGACCGTCGGCGGCGGGAAGCCGGAACCGCACCTGCGCGGCTGGAAGGACACCGTCCTGCTGGCCCAGGGAAAGCACTACCGGCTGGCGATGCGTTTTCGCGGACACACCGATCCGAACACGCCGTACATGTACCACTGTCATCTGTTGCAGCACGAGGACGACGGGATGATGGGCCAGTTCGTCGTCCTCGGCAAGGACGAGAAGGTCGGCGTCGTGCAGCCGACACACCATCATTCCTGAGAACCGCCCTCGAAACCCGCACCGCCCGAAAACACCCGATATTCTTCTGAATCACCCGTTCCCCGGGACCGGATCGAGGTCCGCCGCCGGCTCGGTAGGCTACGCGCTGTGCAAACGTTGGCCCATACTCGCGGTCCGCTGCTCGGCAGGCAGTACGAGACACAGCGCCTCGGTGAGCTGATCGGCGCGGCGCGGGCAGGCCGGGGCGGCACTCTGGTCCTGCGCGGTGAGGCAGGAATCGGCAAGAGCACGCTGCTTGAGCGCGCGCAGGAGGTGGCGTCCGGGTTCCAGGTCCTCCGGGCGGGCGGGGCCCAGCACGAGGCGGAACTACCGTTCGCCGCACTGCACCAGCTCTGCCTCCCGGTGATGGACCGCCTGACCGAACTGCCCGTCCAGCAGCGCCAGGCCCTGGAGATCGCTTTCGACCTGGCGTCCGGGACCCCGGACGTGCTCCGGGCCGGCCTGGCGACGCTGGGGCTGCTCACGGCGGCCGGCCGGGAACGCCCCGTGCTGTGTGTGATCGACGACGCGCACTGGCTCGACGCGGCTTCGTCAAAGGCACTGGCCTTCCTCGCCCGGCGCGTCCTCGCCGAGCCGGTGGCCATGGTGTTCGCCGTCCGACTGCCGTACGGAGAAGGTGAGTTGGAGGCCCTCCCAGGCTTGAACGTCGACGGGCTGAGCGACGCCGAAGCGCGGGCACTGCTCGCCCGGCAGAGCCACGAGACGCTCGACGAGCAGGTACGTGACCGGCTGGTGGCCGAGGCCAGGGGCAACCCATTGGCTCTGCTCGCCCTGCCCAGGGCCGGTGGGTTCGCCCCGCCCGAACCGGCCTCGGTGCCGCACCGGGTCGGCCACGGATTCCGGACCACGCTGTCCGGTCTGCCCGCGCAGGCGCGGCTCCTGCTCACGCTCGCCGGTGCCGACCCGACCGGCGATCCTGGCCTGTTGTGGCCCGCGGCACGCAGGCTGGACATCGACCTGGCAACGGCCGGTACGGCCGCCGCCGCGACCGGACTGGTCGAGTTCGGCGCCCGCGTGCGCTTCTACCACCCACTGGCACGCAGCGCGGCGTACGACGACGCCACGGCGGGTGAGCGTCAGCAGGCCCATCGCGCGCTGGCCGACGTGACCGACCCGGTCACCGACCCCGACCGGCGCGCGTGGCATCGCGCACAGGCCTCTGCCGTCCCGGACGAGAACGTCGCCGCGGAGCTGGAGCGCTCGGCGTCCCGCGCCCTGGCCCGTGGTGGCGCGGTGGCCACGGCCGCCTTCCTCGAACGCGCGGCGGAGCTGTCGCTCGACACCGAACGGCGTATCGAACGGACCCTCGCGGCCACGCGCGCCCATCTCGACGCGGGCGCCACCGACAGGGCTGCCGCGCTGCTCACGACGACCGCTCTGCTAGCGACGGTCGAAGGCTCGGCCCCTGGCTCGGGCACCGGCCCTGGGACCGGCTCGGACTCGGGATCGGGATCGGAGTCGGGCTCGGGCTCGGGCTCGGGCTCGGGCTCGTACGAGTTGCAACAGGCGGAGGCCGATCTGCTGCGCGGCCGAATCGCCCTGGCCCGGGTCGACGGCAGCGACGGCCCGGCGGCCATGCTGCGCGCCGCGCGGCGGTTCGCGTTGCTGGATCCCGCGCGCTCCCGGGAGAGCTATGTGGAAGCGCTCGAAATGAGTCTGCTCGTCGGACGCGCGAACGGGGTGATGGGCATGGTCCTCGCCGAGGCCAGGACCGCGGCCACGACCACCTCGCCGCACGCCCCGGACATCCTGGACGCGCTGGACACCCTGACCTCGGACGGACACCATGCGGCCGTGCCCCTGATCAAGGAGGCCCTAGACGGTGCGGAGGGCCCGCTGTGGGCCCGACACCCAGCGCTCGCGATCATCCTCGCGGCCGAGCTGTGGGACCCGGTCACCCACATGCGGATCATCGAGTGGCTGCTGAAGAACGGCCGGGCGTCGGGATCACCGCTGGTCCTGCGGCTCGGTCTCGCCCAGGCCGCCTCCGCCGCCGCCCTCACCGGCGACCTCGACGAGGCGATGGCCGCGCTCGCCGAGGAGGAGGCGATCGCCGACGCGACCGGTGCGCCCACCGTCATCTACCACCGGCTGCAACTCGCCGCGATGCGCGGACGCCGCGAGGAGGCTGTCGCGCTGTTCGAAGCCGTCACCGCGACAGCCACCGCCACGGGACAGATCATCTCCAACATCCACTGGGCGAGCGCGGTGCTCCACAACGGCCTGGCCGAATACCAGGAGGCACTGGCTGCCGCACGACGTGCCGCAGCCGACGGGGAACTCTTCGTCGCCGGGTTCGCACTGCCGGAGCTGGTGGAAGCCGCCGTACGATGCGGTGACCACGCCTCGGCCGTCGACGCGCTGGCCTCGCTGACCGAACGTACGCAGGCCAGTGGCACCCCTTCCGGCCTGGGCATCGCGGCGTACGCGCGGGGGCTGGTGGAGGGAACGGAGAGCGACTACCGGGAAGCGATCGACCGCCTCACCGACACACCGCTGCTCCCGTACCGGGGCAGGGCCCACCTGTTGTACGGGGAGTGGTTGCGGCGCCAGGGCCGCAGGCAGGACTGCCGGCCCCAGCTGCGTACGGCGCACGAGTTGTTCTCCGGTGCCGGATTGGAGGCGTTCGCCCGGCGAGCCGCCGACGAGCTGCGCGCCACGGGAGAGACGGCGCGCAGCCGCACGGGGTTCGCCCGTGACCAACTCACCATGCAGGAACTGCACATCGCGCGACTGGTCGCCACGGGCGCGACATCGAAGGAAGTGGCCTCGCGGCTGTTCATCAGTCCACGCACCGTGGACGCCCACCTGCGCAGCATCTACCGCAAGTTGGGCATCAACTCGCGTCGGCAGCTCAGGGACCGGCCCGATCTGCGATCCGTGGACAGATCGCCCTGAACCAGGACTGATGAAGAGGGCGCGACCGACTCGAATCCGGTCGCGCCCTTTTTCATGCCCAGATCGGAGACTTACGCGCGTAACTTTATACCCGTAGCCCCTTGCTTGACCTGACCTAACACCTATAGCCTTACGGACGTAACTACACGGCAGGAACCCACGGGAGCACGCCATGAGCAGCACCACACCCACCATCACCGCGACCGAGATCGTCCTGCCGGGCAAGGTCGAGCCCGAAGGACTGGAGACCCGGACCCATGAGCTGCCGGCCCCGGGCAAGGGCCAGGTCGTGCTGCGGATGGAGGCCACCGGGGTGTGCTTCGCCGAGCAGCAGATGCGCCGTGGCAAGTACTACGACCAGCCGCCGTTCCCCTTCGTCCCCGGTTACGACCTGGTCGGCACCGTCGTCGCGACCGGCCCCGGGACCGACGCCACGCTCGTGGGACGCCGCTTCGCCGCGATCACCAAGACCGGCGCCTGGGCCAGCCATCTGACCGTCGACGCCGCCGACCTTATGCCCGTGCCCGACGACATCGACCCGGCCGTCGCCGAGACGGTCACCGTCAACGGCGTCACCGCCTGGCAGATGCTCTACCGCACCGCCAAGGTCCGCACCGGCCAGACCATCGTGGTCCTCGGCGCCAACGGCGGCGTCGGCTCCACCCTCGTCCAGCTCGCCCGGCACGCCGGCATCACTGTCATCGGCACCGCGTCACCCCGCCATCACGACGCCCTGCGGAACCTGGGCGTTACCCCGGTCGACTACCGCGACCCGGAGATGTACACCCGCATCCGCGAACTGGCCCCCGACGGCGTGGACGCGGTCTTCGACCACGTCGGCGGCCCCGCCATCGAGGACTCCTGGCAACTGCTGCGCCGCGGAGGCACACTCGTCTCCTACGGCACCGCGGCCAGCAAGGACGAAGAGGGCAACTCCCAGCTCCCCGTCCTCAAACTCTTCGCCCGCCTCAACACCTGGAACGCCCTGCCCAACGGCAGGAGCGCCCACTTCTACAACCTCTGGGCGGGCAAGCGTCGCTGCCAGAAGACCTGGCAGCAGCGCATGACCGACGACCTCACCCAGGTCCTTGGCCTGGTCGCCGACGGCGCCCTCGTCCCGCAGATCGCCGCCAAGTTCGCCCTGACCGACACCGTCGCCGCGTTGCAGCTCGCCGAGTCCCGCACCGTCGCCGGAAAGGTCGTCATCGTTCCCCAGGTGTGACATCCGGCGCTCCGCAACTCCCCTTGCTGGCTGGTCCTTTGCTGGTCGGGCCACTGCTGTTCGGGCACGGTCGCGCTACCCACTCCACGACGGAAGGTGACGAGGTGAAGCGAACGGGATCGGCACGAGCGCCGGCTGCGGCGGCTTCGGCTTCGGCTTCGGCTTCGGCTTCGGCTTCGGCTTCGGCTTCGGCTTCGGCTTCGGGGCAGGCTCCCCCGGCCCGCGCACACAATCGCCGTGGAGAAGGCGGGCGTCTGCGCGAGGAGATCATCGACGCTGCGGCCGAACTGCTCGACGAGACGGGTGAGCAACACGCCGTCACGCTGCGCTCGGTGGCCCGCAGGGTCGGCATCGCCACCCCCTCGATCTACCCGCACTTCCCGGATCAGCCGGCCATCATGCTGGCCGTCGTGCAACGGGAGTTCGCCGGACTGGAGAGCAGCCTGGGCGCGGCGGTGGAGCGGGCCGGCGGCGATCCACGGCAACGGCTCCTGGCCGTCTGCGCGACCTACCTCGACTTCGCCGGGCGCCACCCTCAGCGCTACCGCACGATGTTCGGCGGCCTGTGGAGGCCACGCCTGGGTGAGAGCTCGCTGACCGAGACGGATCTCGTCGTACTCGGCGCGTCGTCCCTGCTGATGCTCATCGACGCCCTGGGCGCCTGTGTCGCCGCGGGCGCGGCCACCAGCACGGATGTGTCCGCCGACGCGATGGCGTTGTGGGCGGGCCTGCACGGACTCGCCCACCAGCGTGTCGTCTCGCCGTCCTTCCTCTGGCCCGAGGGCATCCCCGAACGTGTCATCGGCTCACTCGCGCACCTGACCTAGATCCGGAGCCGACGGCATCCTTGACTTCGTCAGTTCGGCCGCAGGATCTCGACAGTGCCGGGCGGAACCGGCCCCTCGCCCGCGTAGGTGTCGCACAGTGGTCCCACCGATGCGTCGTCCGCGGTGAGAGTCAGGCTGGGCCAGGGCCCGGCGAGGACGGCATCGTCCAGGGTGATGCCGAGGTGGTCCAATACGAGGGCCACCGCAGGTGCCATTCCGGCACCCCGCCTGCCCTCACGCCTTGCCTTCGTCGTATCACCTCGGTATCACTCGCCGGCTACCCCGGGCCACCGTGCTCCTGGCCATGCGCGTGGCGCGCGGGGAGCCGGGCTCACCCTGCCTGAAGGCCGCGGAGGTTGTTGCTGCTCCGACGTCGCCGGATCGGGCTGCCTCGCCCGGCTGGTGCTTCGGACGAGGTGAGGCCCACCGGGTGCAGTCGAGCGGCTGGGCGAGCCGCTCGACTGCACTGGCTACCGCGGCGAGATCAGTGACTGGGTGCGCCCTCTGCTCCTGGGTGAACCCGCGCAAGGCAGGTCCGCGACGTGGCTCCGCGCGGGCCGGCCTCTGGGAGCGTCAGATGGATCCCGGGGGCTTTGACCCGAGGTCGGCGGGTGTGGTCCCGGGTGGACCCAGGATAAGGTCACCCAGTTCCTCTGCCACGGCGTTGAAGAGCTCCACATCGAGTGCGGTCGCGTCCGTGAACAGGTGGAGCGGCGTGGCCGTACGGGCGATGACCTCGGCGAATCCGGCCGGTGTGGAGATGTTGAGGGCGCGGGCGCCGTCCGGACCGGCCGCTATCGCATGGGGTACGCGCAGGGGGATGGTGTAGAAGTCTCCCGCCCGCAAGGTCACCTTCTCGTCACCCGCCCATACCGTCAGCGAGCCGGAGGAGACCCAGAGCCGCTCCTCGTACCTGGTGTGGGCATGCAGCGGTGTGGCCGCACCGGCGAGCATGAAGGAATCCGTCACATCATGACGGCCGTCGGTCTCCTCCGCCGAGGTGAGGACCGAGACCCGGAGTTCCTGACCGAGCGCGTACTGACGATCGGGATGGTCCGGATTGGAGGACAAGGAGGGGATACGGGTCACTGATCGTCCTTGGGTGATGGGTTGCCGAGCCGACTGCGGCGCGAAGGCCGCAGTCGGCTCAGCGGCGAGTTATTTTCCGCAACTCGTCGACTCGGCCGTGGTCTTGAGCCGCTTCACCCAGTCTGCGAGGCCTGCGTCGAGAGCGGCCTGGTTCCCGGGGATGTCGGCCTCCACGGGCGCGCCGGCCCACGATTCCTCGGTGGTGGCGAGCACGCCGCCCTTGACCTTTTTGAAGGTGAACAGGTGGACACCGTCGATGCCGTTCACGGGCGCGGCCCAAGCGGTGCACCTGCGCGGCGCGACGGACTTGACCGTAGACGTGACATGCATGCTCTGCGGCGACCACTCGAAGACCGAGCCCTGCCGAAGCGGACCCGGCGTCTGCTTCCGCGCCGGTGTGATCTCCGGGATCCAGGTGTCCCACGCGTCGATGTCCGTGTGGAGGTCCCAGATCGTGGTCACCGGCGCCTTGATGAGGACGGTGGCGCGGCTGACGACCGGTGCGCTCTTGTCGACGGTCACGCCCCGGCACTCCTGATAGGTCCCGCCACCGGGCTTCGCTTCATGCGCAGCGGCCGATGACGGCGCCGCCAGCGCCGTCGCCGTGACGAAAGCGGCGACAGCCACTCCCTGCATGACCTTGTTCCGTGATGTCATCAAGTGGTTCCCTCTTGCTTGCTCAGTGGTTCCGTTCCGACCGACATCCTGTTGGCGGGCAGCACGCCGTCGCATGGGTAATCACTACGTACCTTCGCGACCCGGCGACTGGCCCGAGTTCGTTGCACCGGTACCAGCCGCCCCGATCAGCGAGTTCAGGGCCGCCGGCCAGTTCCCCAGGTCCCCTACTCGGCGCCCGACCCGCTGTGGGCACGGTCCCAAGCCACCCTCGCTCAGCAACTTGGCGGAGCAAGTCGGCAGCCGGCTCCACGGTCACCCGAGGGCGTCCCAGAACCCGCAATAGTGGCGAGTGGACGCCGTACGAGTGGGGACGATGTGGTCCGGCGCCAGGGACAGCACCGTCTGTCGGGGCCAAGGCGGTGACGACGGGCCGTTGGGGTCGCCGGTGCGGGCGAAGCGCGTCCAGTAGTCGATCATCGTGGCGGCCAGCCGGTGTTGTGCTGCGGTCAGGTCTCGGGGACGGCCTCCCAGGTCGAACAAGTAGGGCAGTTCGCTCGCGTGCGGTGCGCCGAGCGGGAACGGCGGCGTACCCGAGGTGAGTGGCGGGGCGTGCTCGTCGGCGAACTCGTAGCGCCAGACGCGTACATGATCCGCCAACAGGCTCCCCGTGCGCACGGTCGGGCAGGCGAAGTTCGCGTCGCCGATGACGGCACCGAACACCGGTCCCCCATCGGTGCCGTGCACCGGGTACTCGCGGACGATCGCCTTCGCCTGCCCCGGGGAGGGGAAGAAGGTGGCCGCGACGTCGGGCCAGGTGTCAGGGGTGACGGGATGGCCGGCCTGTACGATCCCGGCGGTCCAGCCGTTGCCCTCGTCGTGGTTGTTGCCGATGAGTACGGGAACGTGCTGGAAACGGCCGGCAGCGATCGCCGCAGCGGGATCGCTCGGCAGCAACGGGGTGGTGTGAGCGGGCTGTTGGTCCGTGTCCTGTTCCGCGAGCAGACGGGGGACGTCCACGCGCCGCAGGCAGGCCAGGACGTGGCGCGCGGAGCCGCAGCCGACCTGTGCCGCGAGGTCCGCGCCCGTGGCACGCGCCTCGGTCAGGGGGACGGAGGACGGGGCGAACGGCCGGTCGGGGCGCCCTGTGCAGGGGCCGCTCTCGATGATCGCCCGGTCGAAGAGCCCTGCGGCTGCGGGTGAGGCGAACTGGGCGCAGACGCTGTAGCCGCCCGCCGACTCGCCGGCCAGAGTCACGTTGTGCGCGTCTCCGCCGAAGGCGCCGATCTCGGTGCGGATCCAGCGCAGCGCGGCCTGCTGGTCGGCCAGGCCGAAGGTGCCGGAGCCGGGCAGTCCGCTGTGCGCGAGGAAACCGAGGGCTCCGAGGCGGTAGTTGACGGTGACGATCACTGCGTCGCCGCGCGTGGCCATGCGGTGGGCGTCGTAGGAGCTGCCCGCTCCGGTGGTGAAGCCGCCGCCGTGCAGCCAGACGATGACCGGCCGGGGGCGGGTCGGTCCCGCGCCGTCGGGCGTGGTGACGTTGAGGTGGAGACAGTCCTCGTCGGTGCTGCCGCCGGGCACCTCGCCGGACGGCTGCGGGCAAGGGCTCGCGGGCCGGGTCGCGTCCCGTGTCCCGGACCAGGGGGCCGGGCGGTGGGGCGCCGCCCAGCGCAGGCTGCCGACCGGGGGCGCGGCGTAAGGGATGCCCTCGAAGGTGCGGTAGCCGTCATGGGCGGCGCCCCTCACCAGGCCGTCGCGGGTACGTACCGTCGTGGCGGCGGCACTGTCACTGGCAGAAGCAGAAGCAGAAGCAGTGGCAGCGGCAGCGGCAGCGGCAGCGGCAGGAGTGGTGGCGGGCCGGGCCGGTTCCGTCGGTGGTGGTGCGGACCAGGCCGTGGCGAGTACGGCCGTCAGGGCGCAGCCCAGGCTGGTCAGGACGCGGTGCATGGTGATCGTCTCCCCGTTCGGTCAGCTGCCGCCCATGCCGCCTTGCGCGGCGATCATGGTCGTCGGCAGAGCGCGTACAGCTTTCTCCAGGCCGGGCGCGAGGGCGGCGAGACGCCGCGTGCAGGCGTCGATACGGGCCCGGAACGCCTTCTGGTCCTGCCGTGGAACGACCGAGCGGATACTGCCCGCCACGGCCAGCGCCAGCAGCGCGGCGTCGGCGACGGGGATGTCCCGTACGGGGCCGTCCGCGTGCAGCACCGCGATGACGCGGGCGCGCAGGGCGGCGGGTACGGCGTGGTCCGTCACGGTCAGCCGCCGCGTGCCGAAGGGAGTGCGGGGCGCCTTCACGGTCAGCAGGCCCGCCCTGGCCAGTCGGTCCTCCACCTGGGTCAGGGTGCGCTTGCGGTGGCGGCGTACGAGGTGCTTCCAGCCGTGCCCGCCCGCGGCGTCGCGCAGAACTCCGTCCAGGACCGGGTCGCCGATCGGCTCGGTGCCGGACACGGTCACCGTGTCGGCGTCCTCGACCAGCCGGCCGCGCGACGCGAGGTCGATCAGGGCGGCGGCGCGCACCAGCAGCTGCGTGCGGGACCGGTTGTAGGGCCCTTGGGCCGCGTCGTCGTGGGCGAGCAGATACATGAGGCAGGCCAAGTCATCGTTCACACCTCGACGTTATGGGCACGTGCCCCGGGCGCGGATCGGCCGCGCGGAGGGACCGGCACTGGGAGCGTGGGAGGATCGCGGCCCGGTCTCCTCCCTGAGGAGGAGACGGCGTGCTCAGGGGCGGCGCGGCTGCACGAGTCCGTGGTCGTAGGCGGCGACAACCGCCTGGACGCGGTCGCGCAGGCCCAGTTTGCGCAGCACCGCGGTGACATGGTTCTTGACGGTGGCCTCCGACACGCGCAGCCGCCGGGCGATCTCCGCGTTCGACAGCGCCTGACCGATCAGCGTGAGCACCTCCCGTTCCCGGCCGGACAGATCCCGCAGGGCGGGCGGCGGTGCCGGGTCGGGCGTCGTGCGCAGGAACCGGTCGAGAACACGGCTCAGCACGGCCGGCGCCAGCAGCGCGTCGCCGCGCGCGGTGAGCCGGATCGCGTCGACGAGTTCGCCGGGGCGCATGTCCTTCAGCAGGAAGCCGCTCGCCCCGGCCCGCAGCGCGGCGACCACGTGCGCGTCCACGTCCCAGGTGGTCAGCACGAGCACCCGGGCCCGACTGCCGCTCTCGGCGATCTGCCGGGTCGCCTCGATACCGTCCACGCCGCCGGGCATGCGTACGTCCATCAGCACGACGTCGGGCTCAAGTTCCCGCGTCAGCCGCACCGCGTCCCGGCCGTCGCACGCCTCACCGACCACCGTGAGGTCGTCCCGCGCGTCGATGATCATACGAAATCCGGTACGGACCAGTGCCTGGTCGTCGGCCACCACCACACGAAGTGTCATGACGTACGCTCCACCGGCAGCCGCGCCGCCACCTCGAACCCGCCGCCGGGCAGCGCTCCGGCGCGCAGGCTGCCGCCCACCAGATGCGCGCGCTCCTTCATCCCCACCAGACCGCGCCCCGCCCCCACCGCGACCGGCCTGCCCTGGGCCGTACGGCCCCTGCCCTGAGGCGTACGCCCGTTGTCGACCACCGTGACCAGCACGCACCCGCCCTCGGATGTCACGCGTACGTGCACCTCATCGGCGCCGTCCGCGTGACGCAAGGTGTTGGTGAGGGCTTCCTGGACGATCCGGTACGCCGCCAGATCCACCGTGGCCGGCAGCCCGGTGGTGGCGTCCTCGCGGTGCACGTGCACCGTCATCCCGGTCGCGCGCACCGTGTCGGCCAGCTCGTCCAGGCCCGCGAGCGAAGGCCCCGGCTCCTGCTCCTCCCCCACCCCGCCCTCCTCCGCCTCGGGCCGGAACGCGCGCAGCAGCAGACGCAGTTCACCCAGCGCAGAGCGTGCGCCCGTCTCGATGGCCCGTAGCGCCTGACGCGCCTGTTCGGGCTGCCGGGTGAACACGTCGTCGGCGGCGCCCGCCTGAATGACCATCACCGACAGGGTGTGCGCCACGACGTCGTGCACCTCGCGCGCGATCCGTGCGCGCTCCTCCACCACCGCCCGGCGCAACTCCGCCCGCGCCCGTTCCCGCTGCGCCCTGCGCCACTGCCCCGCGGTCCACGCCAGGACCACCGCCAGCAGATAGACCGCCAGCCCCGCGGGGCCACCCGCCCCGTACGCCAGGGGCGCCGGAAGGACCATCGCCGCGAGCGCCCCGACCGACACCCGCCGCGGCCTGGTGGCGGACACCACGCACAACGCGACCTGCGCGGCGAGCAGCGCCCCCGTCAAGGTCACCGTCGGCAGCAGTACCCACACTCCCAGCCCCGCCACCGCGACCACGGCCAGTACGGCCACCGGAGCGCGCGCCAACCACCTCAGAGCACAGACCTGCGCAAGAACCAGGCCCAACGCCACGGGCGCCCGCCAACCGTGGTCCATGCCGGCGACGAGCACGGAGGGACCCAACACCCCGAGCACCAGAAGCGCCGACCCCCACCACAACGCCCGAGCAGCACGGAACGACAGCCCACCTCCCGCTCCCCCGGCAAACGCGTCCTCCGACTCTCTGCTGCTACGGTCCACACCGCGACCCTATCCAGCGGCTCGGGCCGGGCCGTCCAGGAGGCAGACACCTCCACCGTGTCGTCGGTGTTGGTCAGGCGGGGCTGTTGCGGACGCGGTCCAGGTAGTCGGCAAGCTTTCGCCAGTCGTCGGCGGGAGCACCGCCGTCTCCGGACATGGCGGCTGGATCGTCCTGCCAGGCAGCCCTCACACCGGCGGAGATACCGGCATCGCCGCCGGTGAACCATGCGCTCAGCTCATCCATGCGGGCCACCAGCCGACGGATCTCCCGATCAGCCGGAGGAGTTCCGGCTACACGAAGCCGTTCCGCCCTGCGGTACAGCTCAGGCCACTCGACCTCACGGAGGTAGCGCATCGCAGGTCCCAGTGCGGCGGTGCGAGTCCGCGGGACCTGAATCTAGATGGCGATGGTGTCCAGAGCCAGCCCCAGACTGCGGAGCGCCAGCACCTGATACAGACGGACGAGGTCTTCCTCGTTGTACTCCCGGTGCCCGCCCGTGGAGCGCTGTGAGGGGCTGAGCAGACCGATGGTGTCCCAGTGGTGCAGCGTGCGCACGGTCAGCCCGCTGGCCTCGGCAAACCGGCCCACCTTCCAGGTTTCCGCGGTGGTCATGGAGCAACGATGCATCCTCACGCCGCGCGAGGTTCAAGCAATGCAGTGCAACCGACAGTGCTCACCGGAGGTGGCCGGGGTTCCGCGTGGCGCGCGGCCCCGGCCCTTGGCCGTGGGTCAGGCGAGAGGGTGCAGCCAGTGGGCCTCCGGTGCTGTCTCGATCAGGTCGGCGATAGCGGCGAAGTACGTCTGCATGAACGGCTGCGAGACGTGCGCCAGCAGGTGGGCGCCGGAGGACCAGCGCTCATAGAAGGCGAAGGCGCCCGGCTGATCCGGCGTGGTGTGCACCACGTACTGCTCGCATCCGTCCTCCTTGCGGGTGAGGCCGATGATCGCCTGGATCTCGCCCAGCAACCGGCCCTCCTCGCCCGCCTTGGCCCGGGCGTATCCGTAGACCGCGACCGGCGTGTCCGAAGCGAGGATGTCGGCGGGGATGAGGCCGTCGATGATGTCGTCAGTGCTCATGAGGTTCCACTCCGTCGTCCGTCGGTTCCGCCGGCGTTGTTGGCCGGCTGCCCGGAGCGTAGGAGCTGACGTTGATGTCAGGGGCAAGTCCGGTACGCGGACGTGAGCAGCACCGATGAGTTCCGCGGGCGGTGGATCAGCTGGATGTGCCCCAGGGTGAGCGGGGGTTACAGCTCCGGGTCTGTCACCGGGGCGGAACACGAGGCAATTCCGAAGGGGGAACGAGGGCTCCTGCATCCACGTGCCGGTGGCCGGGCTCGTACCCGCGCGCGTGGTTGCGGGAACGAGCCCGGCCGTGCCGTCGTTGCGCCGGGGAGACCAGGGAGCCTGTCCTGTCGGCATCCGCTCGGTGGAACGGTCTGGCGGGAGACTCGATGGAATGGTCCGGC
The DNA here is from genome assembly GCF_042677425.1 of Streptomyces sp. NPDC127119. NCBI lineage: Bacteria > Bacillati > Actinomycetota > Actinomycetes > Kitasatosporales > Streptomycetaceae > Streptomyces > Streptomyces sp. NPDC127119. The sequence goes on from NZ_JBHXTO010000030.1 coordinate 15,760, forward strand.
GGGAGAAGGGGCTCGACCTGCTGCTGATCGGGTCAGCCGGCGGCCAACCGTTGAAACCCGATCGGGCTTCAGGTCACGACAGCAGGCCGGCCAGGGCGGCGTGGTCGTGGTAGTCGCGCGACCACACGACCCGTCCGTCCCGGACGCAGAACACGGCGATGTTGTGCGTGGTCACCGTCGTGCCGTCCGTCGTCCGGGTGACGTCGTTGTCCCACTCCCCCACGACCACCTGCGGGTCGGTGGTCTCGTGCACCTCGATGTTCCGCGGCGACAGCGTGATCGGGGCCGTACCGAGCGCGGCGAGGTGCTGCTCGATCTCGGTCCGGCCCGTCAGCACGACCTCGACCGGCTTGGCGAACGGCTGCCGCACCACCGCGTCCTCGGCGTACAGACCGAACACCGTCGTCAGGTCCCGGTCTGCGAGCGACTTCAGCAGAAGCTCGAACACCTCACGGGGACCACGAACCGCGTTGTCGGGCATGATTGCCTCCAGAAGTTAGAATCGGAGTGACCACTCCGGTAAAAGACGTTACGGAGTGACGACTCCGCTTGTCAAGGAAGGGTTCTCGTGTCTCCCCGAGCCGACGCCGCACGCAACCGGTCCGCCGTACTCCGAGCCGCCGACGAGGTCTTCGTCGAACACGGGGTCACCGCATCGACGGAGGAGATCGCCCGACGGGCCGGACTCGGAATCGGTACCGTCTTCCGCCACTTCCCGACGAAGGAATCCCTGCTCAAGGCGGTGTACGAGCAGCGCCTTGAACTCCTGGCCGCCCGCGCCTCGACCATCGGGACCGACAGTGCCCCGCCCACCTGGTTCCGGGAGTTCTTCACCGACATCGCCACCACGTCGGCCGAGAAACTGATCCTCGCCGACGCCCTGAGCGATCTACAGATGGATGCCGACCCCGAGGTCACGGCCCGGCTGCGCTCGGCCGTCGGCGCCCTGCTCCAGCGCGCTCAAGCCGCCGGGGCCGTACGCGAGGACGTGTCGTTCGACGATCTGATCGCCCTGCTGATCGCGGCCGGACGGGCCGCCCAGGCCACCGCGGACGCGCAGACCCGCACCCGCCTGATCGGCGTCATCCTGGACGGCCTGGAGCCCCGCGGGTAGCGCAGACCACGACCTGCTCCCGGTACTCGGCCACGCCGAACACCTCCGTCACGAAGTCGTGGATGTGCTGCACCCCTTCGGCCGGGCGCAGGACTCCCGCGGACCGGAACCGTCCCCGCGCGCCCGGGGGACGGCCCCTGCATGCGGCCCCGATCCCCCGGATCCCCCGTCCCGGACGCGCAGTCGCCGGGGCGCTGTCGGAGGCGGATCAGTGCAGGTGGCAACCCAGATAGGGTCGCCCCCATGCGCCTCGCTCTGTTCGACCTGGACGGCACCCTCATCGACCGTACGGCCGCCTTCGCGGATGCCATAGCCTCCCTCAGCCACGACCACGGCTACGGTCCGGACATCGAGCACTGGCTGCTCACCGAACTCGCCGACCGGGCCGACCGCAGCGACTTCGACCGCCTTGCCGCCACCTTCGAGCTCAGCGAGTCCGCCGGCCATCTGTGGCGCGTCTACGTCGACCGCATGGCAGCCGCCGTCACCTGCCGCCCCGCTGTCCTCGCGAGCCTGACCCGGCTCAAGGACGCGGGCTGGAGCATCGGCGTCGCCACCAACGGCGCCAGCGACATCCAGCGGGCCAAGATCCGCGCCACCGGCCTCGCCGAGCTGATCGACGGGATCGCCGCCTCCGGAGACATCGACCTCCGCAAGCCCGATGCGCGGCTCTTCGAACTCGCCGCCGCACGATGCGGCACCCAGCTCACCCCCGGCGACTGGATGACCGGCGACGACCCGCTCACCGACATCGCCGGTGGCTACAACGCTGGCCTGCGTGCGATCTGGGTCCGCGGCCGGCCCTGGCCAGAAGGCCTCGCCACACCCCACCACACCGTCGACGACGTCACCGAGGCCGTCGACCACCTCCTCACCCATTCCGAGGAGTAGCCCGACGTCGACGACGGCGGTGACCGGGTTATGTGACCCGCACTGGCCAAGTGTCCTGCACGGGCCGCGTGTCCGAGCCGCACGCGGCCCGCCCGCCAGGGCGGCACCGGCGGCACCGGCGAGCGCTCAGGTGCCCGTTCATGAGTCCCGGCCGACGGGCGGATGGTCCCGGCCCCGGCCTCAACGGCCCCTCCGGGCACCCCTGTCCGCGACGGCGCTGAACCGCGTCAGTCGAGGGCGTGGCCGCGGCCGGTCCGCAGGATCTCCTCGGAGAGCTCGGGCTCGACGTGGCGTATCGCCCGGGCGAGCATCATCGCGCCGACCATCTCGCTGAGCAGGCGCATGGCCCTACGACGGGCCTCGCCCGGGTCGAGTGCGCGGCCCTCCTCCTCGGCCTCGCGCAGGAACTCGGCGGCGAAGCCGGTCAGATAGCCCTCGACCCCTTCGGCGTACGCGCTCTGCACGCCTTCGCTGTGCCGTCCCGCGTCGGTGACCAGGGAGGCGGAAGGGCAGCCGCCGTCCGGGGCGTCACGGTGTGCGGTGGACAGATATCCGGCCACGACCCGCTCCAGCGGGGTGCCGCCCTGGTCCGGACCGTCCTCCACCGTCCGGGCCAGGCTCCCGAGGGAGGCGGCGAAGGAGGCCCCGCACACCTCCACGACCAGGTCGTCCTTGGAGGCGAAGTGGTTGTAGAAGCCGCCGTGGGTGAGCCCGGCCTCCTTCATCAGCTCGGCGATGCCGACCGCGTCGATGCCCTGCGAGCGGAACATGCGGCCCGCCGCTTCGAGGATGTTCTCCCGGTTGCGGGCCTTGTCCTCCTTGGTGATCCGCGGCATGGCCGTCCTCTCGCGTCGCAATCGACTTGACGTTTTCAATGATGCCTCTCATCATAACAAGAGTTTCAATGATGCACATCATCAAAGACCCATGGAACGGGAGCGTCATGCGTGCCATCACCTATGACCAGCACGGAGAAGCCGCGCAGGTACTGCGCCTGAGCGAGCAGCCACCCCCAACTGCGCCCGCGGCCGGGCAGGTTCGGGTGCGGGTGCTGTCCCGGCCCGTCCACCCCGGCGACCTGGCGGGAGTGCAGGGATTTCCGGGCGCGTCGCAGCAGCCGTTCGCCACGCCACGGATTCCCGGCCTGGAGGGAATGGGCGTCGTCGAGACCGTCGGTGAGGGCGTGCGGGATCTGCGGCCCGGTCAGCGGGTCGCGTTCTTCCCGGTGCCGGGCGCGTGGAGCGAACTCCTCACGGCACCGGCCGATCTGGTGGTGCCGGTACCCGAGGGCGTCAGCGACGAGACCGCGGCGCTGATGCTGGTCAACCCGCTCACCCTGCTCATGTTGCTGCGGGCTGTCGAGGACGCCCGGCACGGCCAGGCAGGTCCGGTGGTGCAGACGGCCGCCGGTTCGTCGGTGGGCAAGCTGGTCAGCGCGGCAGCGCTCAGGCACGACATCCCGCTGGTCAACCTGGTACGCAGCGCCACGGGAGCACAGGCCCTGCGGCAGCGCTTCCCCACTCTGCCGGCCATCTCGACGGCCGACGCGGACTGGCGTACTCAGGTCCGGGACGCGACCGGCGGCCAGGGTGCCCAGGTCGTGCTGGACGCGGTGGGCGGATCCCTGACCGGTGAGCTGGCGGGCCTGCTCGACGACGGCGGCACGCTGATCACCTACGGACAACTCGGTTCCGGCAGCACGCCGTTGGAGTCGGTCGCGCTGACAGCGAGGGACCTGACCGTGCGGGGCGTGTCCATCGGCCGGTGGATGACTCGTGCGCCCGAGGAACGGGCCGAGGACGTCGCCTTCGCCGCCCGTCTGGCCGCGACCGACGCGGAGCTCTTCGAGGTCGCGGCCGAGTACGACCTCGCCGATTTCGCGAAGGCCGTCGACCATGTCCGCCGCCCCGGCAAGAGCGGAACCGTCCTGCTCACCAGCCCCGCATCCTGAACCCCACGAAGGACACCGCCATGAAGATCGGAACCCTCGGCTCCGGAGTCGTCGCCCAGGCCATCGCCCGTCATGCCGTGGCCCACGGCCATCAGGTCGTCCTGAGCAACAGCCGCGGCCCCGCCTCCCTGGCCGGGCTCGCCGACGAACTCGGACCGCTCGCCCACGCCGGCACCCCGGAGGAAGCCGCCGCGGCGGAACTCGTACTCCTCGCGGTCGGCTGGCCCCAGATCGCGGACGCGACCGCCGGCCTGCCGCACTTCGCCGGACGCATCGTCATCGACGCCACCAACCAGTTCGCGTCCCTGCCCCCGCACACGAAGATCGCCGACCTGGGCGAGCTGACCGGCAGCGAACACGTCGCCTCACTGCTCCCCGGCGCGCGCGTCGTCAAGGCGTTCAACACCCTCTACGGCCAGTACATCGCCGCCGATCCGCGTCACCCGGCCGGGCGCCAGGTGCTGTTCCTCGCCGGTGACGACGCCGACGCCAAGACCACCGTCAAGGACCTCACCGCGGACTTCGGGTTCGCCCCCGTCGACCTCGGCTCCCTGCGTGAGGGCGGACGCCTCATGCAACTCGGCGGGCCGCTCTCCGGCCTGCACGCACTCAAACAGGACTGAGCGGGACCCCCGGAGCCGGGCCCACCCCCATTCCTCACCGCCCATTCCTCACCCCCACCCCCTCCCCCTCGCCCCCTCCCCCCTCTTCCATCCCTCGTCCTTCTCCTCATCCACCCCTCGGCACAAGGAAGTCACTCATGACCACCCAGCCCCTGCTGCAGCCCGTCCGCCTCGGCGCGCTGGAGCTCCCCAACCGCATCGTCATGGCCCCCATGACCCGCGCCCGCGCTCACAACGCCGAGCTCGCCCCCACCGACCTGCAGGCGACCTACTACGCGCAGCGCGCCGGTGCCGGACTGATCGTCACCGAGGGGACCTGGGTCAACGCCGACGCGATCGGCTACATCAACGTCCCGGGGATCTACACCGACACGCAGACCGCCGGCTGGGCGAAGGTCACCGAAGCCGTCCACGGGGCGGGCGGGCGGATCGTCTCCCAGCTCGGCCACGTCGGAGCAGCCTCCCACCCCGACCACCTCGACGGCCGCCTGCCCGCCGGACCCTCTGCCGTCAACCCCGGCGAGAAGTCCTACACCTCCTCAGGCCCGAAGGACACCGTCACCCCGCGCGCCTACACCGCCGCGGAGATCGCCGACACCATCGCCGACTACCGCCGTGCGGCCGAGAACGCCCGCCGCGCCGGCTTCGACGGCGTGGAAATCCACGCCCAGGTCTCCCACTTGATCCCGCAGTTCCTCAACCCCCGTCTCAACCGGCGCACCGACGCCTACGGAGGCAGCAGCGAGAAGCGGGCCAGGTTCCTCCTCGACATCCTCGACGCGGTCAGCGACGTGTGGGGCGGCGACCGTATCGGCGTGAAGATGTCCCCGGGCTGGATCAGCGGAGCCGCGTTCACCGCGGACGAGGAGACACTCGCCGACTACGACCAGCTGCTCAAGAAGCTCAACGACAGCGACCTCGCCTACCTGCACCTTCTGGGCACCCCCGGCACCATCGAGGAGCGCCTCGCCCTCTTCTCCCGCTACCGCGCCCACTACCAGGGCAACATCGTCGCCAACCTCGGCTTCACCCAGGCCCTCGGCAACGAGATCCTCGACCACGGCGTCGTCGACGCGGTCTCCTTCGGCGCCCCCTTCATCGCCAACCCCGACCTCGTCGAGCGCTTCACCCACGGCCACCCGCTGGCCGACGACGACCAGGACACCCACTACGCCGGCCACAGCGAGGGCTACACGGACTACCCCGCCTTCACCGCCGCCTGAGCAAGGAACGGGGCGAGGAAAGGAGCAAGGAGCAGGCCAAGGCACCGAAGCGGCTCATGACGCACGCTCACACAGGGTGTCGGCGGCGAGGGCCCGGCGCTCGGCGCGATCGGAGACCATCGACAGGTACACCGAGGCGGTCCACGTCATGCTGCGGTCACGCAGGCCGGCGCCCGTCATCGCGTCGAAGTTCTCCGCCATGCCGGCTCCCGCGCAGGTCGCCATGAACCGGGTCTCGATGTCGTCCGCCAGGTCGGGCTGCCCGCTGCGGCGCAGTCCGTCGGCGAGCAGCATCGTGGACGGCGCCCAGATGGGGCCGCGCCAGTAGCCGTCGGCCTCGTAGTGGGGGCTGCCCGGTGGCTCGGTGGCGGGCCCGTGGGGGGTGAGGTAGCCACCGTCGAGGAGGCGGCGCACGGTCGTGTCGCGCAGTGCGGCCGGCAGGAGGTCTCCGAGGATCAGCGGCATGAAGGTGAGCAGACTCTCCGAGTCGATCACCTCGCCGGTCAGGGTGTCCCGTGCGACGAAGCGCTCTCCGGTCCAGAACCGGTCGCACAGCGTCCGCACGGTCGCGGCGGCCCGTCGCGTCCACGCCGCCGCCTCGTCGTGGCGGCCGGTGCGGCGGGCGATCAGCGCGAGCGTCTGCATCTGCATCGCGAGGTGGGCGAGCAGGTCCGGGCTCTGTACGGGCACGCCTACGCCGAAGGTCGTGGCGTTGTCCCATCCGGAGTCGTTGCCGTGGTTGTAGGACGGGATGCCGTCGTCGCCGTACACGCGATGTTCGAACCACCACTCGGTCCACCGGCGCAGCGGTTCGTACAGCGCGGCTGTCGCGTCGTCGGTGAGGCCGCCGCGGTCCATGAGGTGGGCGATGGACCAGCCGTGGATCGGTGGTTTGACGAAGTTGCGTTCGACACCGGCGTCGTTGACGTAGTCAGGTAGGCAGCCGTGCTCGTCCTGGTGGTCGAAGACGGCGAAGAGCTGGTCGGCCGCCGCCCGCGGGTCCCGCCACAGGGCCATGGCGTTGAAGCAGTGGTCCCAGCTCCACACGTTGGTCATCCGGTTCTTCGACATGAGCATGGACTCGCGTCGCAGTGCGCCGCCCGGCGGCACGATGGCCGCCCAGGTGACGAACGCGGCCAGCCGGACGGTGTCGCCCATCACCGGGTCGTCGCGTTCGGCGCCGCCGTGTGTACGGCACCAGGTGTCGAAGTCGGCCTGGGCGACGGCGGCGAGGGCGTCCGGGTCGTCGAGGGGGGCGGTGGGCACGGCGCTGCCGTATTCGTCGACGACGATCGTCGCCGTGCCGTCGGGTGCGGTGATCCTCAGCCGCGCCTCGGAGTTGCGGACGCCGTCCCAGCGGGCGTCGAACCGGGTCTGACCGCCGATGACACGGATGCGGTAGTTGCGGTTGGCGCCGCTGTCGATGAACCGCCAGGTGTTGTCGTTCTCCTGGAAGACGGCGTCGTACTGCGAGGTGGCGCGGAAGTCGAGGGTGAGGGAGCCCTCCCGGACACGGAGGCAGGCCCGGCCGGGTCCGTCCAGGACCGCTTCGACCCGGGTGGTGCCGTGCTGAAGGGTCAACTTCCCCGCTGTGGTGCGGGACTGGGCCTCGGTGCCGCCGTCCAGGAGGAGGCGGACGATCTCGCGGTGGCGGGCGTCACCGCGCACGGTCCGCAGGTAGACGCCGCCGTCCTGCTGGTCGGTGACGCGTGAGACGGCGAAGTAGGACCCGCGGCGGCTGAACGGGGTGGTGCCGAGGTCGATGTCGAGCAGGCGCGGGGCGCTCATGCCTGGCCCTCCGCTCCGGTGGTGGCCTTGGTGTCCGGCAGCGCGACGCGGACCGACTCGCCGGGTCCGAGCGAGACCGTACGCGGCACGGCGGGGCCCCTCGTGCCGTCGCCGGTGCCGCCGAGTGCCGAGAGGTCCAGCTCGAACGAGCGTGTTCGTCCTGCGTCGTTGACGAGTTCGAAGCCGTCCTGGTCGATCCGGTAGGTGAGTTCGTAGGCTCGCTGGCCGAGTGTCACGGTGCCCGAGCCGACGACCTGGGGGGCGATGAGCAGGTCCGCGGTGAGCGTCGAACGGACCCCGAGGTACTCGGTGAAGAGCACCCAGGCGTACACACACGGGTATTCGTAATAGTGCGCGGCGCCGTGCCAGTCGGACCCGTCCACGTAATGGACGTGGTTCATGTCGTAGCGCTCGCCCATGACGTAGTCGTCCGAGGCCCCCTGTGCGGCGACGGTCTCCAGCTGCCGGCGGAGCATCCCCCCGTTGCGGCGCCACGACCAGAACGCGGCGTCCCAGCACCAGTACCTGCCCGCGGCACACAGGTCGTAGGGTCCGCCGTCCCCGATCTCGTCGTCGGTGTAGTCCTGTACGCGGGCGGCGAGGAAGGTCGGGAAGCGCTGGAACTCGTCGAGTTCGCGGTCGATCAGCGCGAGGACGTGCTCGGTCTGCGTGCCGTCGGCGTGCCCGAACATCGCCGGGAGGACGTTGGCGAGGAGGTGCACGTGGTCGTGGACGCGTCCTGAGCGGTCGATCCAGTCGACGAAGCGGCTGGTGGCGCCGTCCCAGTGCCCGGCCGGGAGCGGAGCGCGGACGGCGGCGGCGAGGCGCGCGGCCGACTCCCGGTAGGAGCGGGCCTGCTCGTCGCGGCCGAGGACGTCCTCCAGGGCGGCGAGGAGTTCGAAGGAGTTAGCGGCGAGCGAGGCGGCCATGGTCTCCCGCCCGTCCTTGATGACCTGGTCCTCGTAGTACACGTCGGACCACAGTCGTCCCTGCCGGTCCATGCAGTCGACGACGCAGGACGCCGCGCCCTCCAGGTCCTCGATGCGCTCCCGCAGCCAGCCGGTGTCCTTCGTACGTGCGAAGTACAGCCACGCGGACTCCAGCACCTCGACGTTGCCGGTGACGAGGAACATGACGGCGTTCTGGGAGCCGTCGAGGCTGTTCCTGCGTACGTGGTACTCACGGTCGCCGTCCGGCTGGATGGCACAGGGGTCGCGCCACAGTTGCTGGGGGTCCTCGCGCATCATGCGCAGCTGCAGGTCGAGCATGCGCCGTACGACGTCCTGGTCGGTGCGGCTCCCCCAGGCCATCCGCCCCTTGATCTGGAACTCGTGGTCGACGTCCGGATAGGTGCCGACGTACTTGTCGGCGAGGGTGCTGATCACGTAGCCGTCGCGGTCCGGGTACTCGGCGGCGGTGGTGCGCTCGACGACGCAGGGCAGGACGGTGCCCCAGTAGAAGCCCGCGAGGGCGTCGGCGAGGACGTCACCGCCGGGGAGGTCGAGGGCGAAGGGCGCTCCGTCGACGTCGGCGTGGGGGCGGGCCCGGTGGGCGACGAGGGTGGCTGTGCCGGCGTGGACGGTGAGGGTGCGGCGGTCGCCGTCGGTGTGCAGCTCGATCACGCCGTCGGCGACGACGTGCCAGGCGGGCTCGGACGCGCCGGGGTGTGGGGGAAGCAGCCAGGCCGCACCGGAGCCCGTCAGGTGGACGGGGGACGAACCGTCGTCCGGCAGAAGGTGTCGCTGCCCGACGGTGTCGGTGGGCCCCGCTGTGTCGGCGGTGTCGGTGGACACCACGGTGTCGGCGGTCCCGGCGGGGCCGGCAGCCCCGGCACTCTGGCTGGTCCCGGCGGTCTCGACTGCGAGCAGCACGCTGGGCCCGGCGGATGCGTCGAAGCGGATCCGGGGCTCGGACCCCCCGGCCGCCGTCACCGTCCACGTGCGTTCGTCGACGCGTGTCGGTGTCCCGTCGGTGGGCAGCGCGCGCTCTGGGGTGCTCAGGGGCATCGGTGTCGTGGCTTCCTTCATGACGATGGCGTCCCCGCCGCTTGCGACGGTGCTGGCGTCAGCCAGTATGCAAATCGAGGTTGGAAGTTTGCAAGACAATCTTGCAAGACATGCGTAAGCCGGGCCATGATGACGCCCACCAAGCCGAGTGCTGCATCTCGATCAAGGAGGATCGATAGCCATGACCGCTTCGCCGTGTCGCCCCTGGCGCACCCAGGTCAGCGCGTTCACCGCAGTCACCGCCCTGTCCGCCGGACTTCTGACCGGCTGTTCCATGTCGTCCTCGGACGGCTCCGCCGGGAAGGACACGCTCACCGCCTGGGCCTGGGGAGCCCCCGCGGCCGGCATGAAGGCCACCGCCAAGGCGTTCGAGAAGTCGCATCCCGGAGTCACCGTCAAGGTCCAGGACGTCGGCAACCCGGCGATCTGGGACAAGATCACCACCGGCATGGCAGCCGGGGGCCAGGGTCTCCCCGATGTCATGGACATCGGCGGCGACTACATGGGCAACTACCTGGAGACGTTCCCCGACGGCTTCGCGAACCTCGGCGACATGGGTGCGGGCTCGCTGGAGAAGGACTTCCCGAGCGGCCTGTGGAAGGGCGGCCAGGACGCGAAGGGACAGCAGTACGGCATGCCCTTCGAGGTGAACACCAACCTGGTGTTCTACCGAAAGGACCTGTTCCGGAAGGCCGGCGTCGACATCGACTCGATCCGCACCTGGGACCAGATGCTGGCCGCCGGAGTGAAGATCAAGAAGGCGACCGGAGCCGATCTCTTCGCCGTCGACAAGGCGGCCTCGCAGGCCGACTCGGCGAACTTCTTCATGATGCTCGCCCGTCTGCAGGGCACGTTCTTCTTCAACGGCAAGGGCGAGATCGCGCTCTCCGGCAAGGAGAGCGTCGACGCGCTCGCCTTCCTCAAGGCGGCGAACGACAAGCACCTCGTCACGGACATCCCGCAGAGCCAGGGCACCACATCCCAGATGAAGGGTCAGGCGCCCGTCGCGATCATGCCCGGCGCCTCGTGGATGGTCGGCAGCTTCCAGGACACGGCGCCCGAGATGAAGGGCAAGTGGGGCGTGCGGATGCCGCCCGCGATGAAGGAGGGCGGGTACACGGCGTCGTCCGCGGGCGGCACCTACCTCACCGTCTCGAAGGCGAGCAAGCAGCCGAAACTCGCCTACGAATACGTCCAGTACAGCATGGCGACGCTCGCCGGCCAGAAGGTCATCACCAAGGCCGACGGACTCTTCCCGAGCTACGAACCCATGTGGAAGACCGCCGCCTTCAAGGAGCCGAACCCCTATTTCGGGTTCAACACCAACGAGCTCGTCATCGAGGCGCTGAGTCAGGACACACCCCCTGACCACTACACCAAGGACTACCCCAAAGCGCTCAAGGTCTACGACGACGCGCAGACCCAGGTCCTGGTCAAGGACGCGGATCCCGAGAAGGCACTCCAGCAGGCCGCGAAGCTGCTGGCACAGCAGACCGGCCGGAAGACCGCGAAGGACTGACCGGAGAGCACCATGTCCCTCACCACGAATTCCAGCCCCCGGCCGGCCGGGACGCCCGCCGCGGCCTCCCGGTCCGCCGTCGAACCGCCTCGCCGGCGGTCATCGCGCAGGACCTGGCGTACCCGCGCCACACCGTACGTGTTCCTGTTGCCCGTCATCGTGCTGTTCGTCGGCTTCAAGGTCTATCCGGTCTTCTACGCCCTGGCGCTGAGCTTCACGCAGAACGTCGGCGGTGTCACCGAGTTCGTCGGCGGCGCGAACTACGGACGGCTCCTCGACGACCCGCTCTTCTGGACCGCCCTGCGCAACACCGTCGAGATCCTGGTCATCCAGGTGCCGTTGATGCTCGGTCTGGCGATCGTGCTGGCCGTCGCCCTCAACTCCAAGCTGCTCAAGTGGCGTTCCTTCTTCCGGGTCGCCTACTTCGTCCCGATCGTCATGGGCCTCGTCGCGTACGGCATCCTCTTCTCCGCGCTCCTCAACTACCAGAACGGCTTCATCAACTACCTCCTCACCTCGGTGGGGCTGCCCCGGATCCCCTGGCTCACCGACCCGTTCTGGGCCAAGGCATCGATCATCATGGCCATGACCTGGCACTACACCGGCCAGAACGCGGTCATGTACCTCGCCCAGCTGCAGTCCATCCCCGGCGAGCTGTACGAGGCCGCACAGATGGACGGGGCGAACAGGCGCCGGCAGTTCTGGCACATCACCCTCCCGGGACTGCGGCCGGCGCTCCTGCTCACCGTGGTGCTGTCGACGATCGGGACCCTGCAGCTGTTCGACGAGCCGTACGTGCTCACCGGAGGCGGCCCCGACAACGCCACCCTCACCATCGGCATGTACCTCTACAACAGCGCCTTCAAGAACTTCGACTTCGGATACGCCTCCGCGATCGGCTACGTCCTCGCCTTCATCGTGACCGCCGTCTCCGTCATCCAGACGCTCGTCCTCAGGAGGCGTGCCCAGTGACCGCCCTGCAGCATCCGGCACCGCGCCGACGCCGCGAGCCCGGCTCGACCAGATCGCTCAGCGCCGTCCTCACCACGTTCGTCGCGCTCGGCGCAGTCCTCATGCTCGTCCCCTTCGCCTGGCTCGTCGTGGCGTCGACGCACTCGACGAACGAGATCTTCTCGTCCCCGCCGGCGCTGCTGCCCGGCGACCGCTTCTGGACCAACCTGACCGGGCTCTTCGACTCGCTGGAGTTCGGCACCGCCGTCCGCAACTCCCTGGTCGTCTCGACGGTCTACACCGCGCTCGGCATGCTGGTGTGCAGCACGGCGGGATACGCCTTCGCCAAGTTCCGGTTCCGGGGCCGCAACGCGATGTTCACCGTGATCATCGCCTCCCTCGCCCTGCCGGGCCAGGTGACGCTCGTGCCCCTGTTCAAGATGATGGTCGCGCTCGGCTGGCTCAACTCCTACCAGGGACTCATCCTGCCGAACCTCGCGCTGCCGTTCGGGATCTTCCTCATGCGCCAGGCGATGCAGTCAGTGCCCGACGAACTCCTCCAGGCGGCACGCGTCGACGGCGCCGGCGAGTTCCGTACGTTCTTCCAGATCGTCGTTCCCACCATGCGGCCGGCTCTGGCCGCCCTCGCCATCTTCCTGTTCCTCGGCCAGTGGAACGACTTCGTCTATCCGCTCATCGTCCAACGCGATCCGGCGGCCTACACGTTGCCGGTCTCCCTGGCGACCCTGCACGGCGTACAGTCCACGGACTACGGGCAGTTGCTGACCGGCACCCTGATCTCGGTCCTGCCGGTCCTGGTGCTGTTCCTCTTCCTGCAGCGGTACTTCGTCGCGGGCCTCCTCGCCGGCTCCGTGAAACAGTGAACATCCCACAGCACTGCACTCCGTACGACGGACGAACACGCATGGCTTGCGACCGGAAGGTTTGAGATGACGACAGGGAATGCCACCGAACCGCCCAAGCGGCGCAAGGGATCCCGAGCGGCCGCCGGCACCACCACACTGGCCCAGGTCGCACAGGCAGCCGAGGTCAGCGAAGCGACCGTCAGCCGGGTCATCAACCGCAAGTACGGTGTCGCGCCCGCCACTCGGCAGGCGGTGGAGGAAGCGCTGAAGCAGATCGGCTACGAGCGCCCCCTCGACAACCGGCTCGTCGTCATGCTCACCCCCAACCTGAAGAACCCGATCTTCGCCCTGCAGGCGGAACGCGTCGAGAACGAGCTCAACCCGTACGGTCTGACATCGATCATCTGCCCCGTGTACCCGGGGACGCCGCGTGAGCGGGACTACGTGGAATCGCTCGTGGACGCGGGTGTGGCGGCGATCGTCTTCCTGTCGTCGAGCAACACCCTCCGCGACGAGGACCATCGCGTCGTGCAGTTCGTCGAGTCACGGGGCATCCCCTACGTGAGCATCAACGGCGGCTTCCCCGACTCCGACACCCCGGTCGTCTCGACCGACGACTGGCGTGCCGCCGAGCTGGCGGTGGGTCATCTGCACGACCTCGGGCACCGCAAGATCGGCCTCCTCGCGGGACCGACCGACAACCTGCCCGCAGACCGGCGCGTCGAGGGATTCCTCCGCGCTCTCGAACAGCGCGGCATCGACCACCCCGAACAGTTCGTCGTCCGCCAGCACTTCAACGTCGAGGGCGGCCAGCAGGCCGCGAGCGCGCTCCTCGCGCAGGGGACCACGGGCATCGTGGCGTCCAGTGACGAGATGGCCTTCGGCGCCTACCGGGCCGCGGAGCGTGCCGGGCTGCGCGTCCCGAAGGACGTCTCGGTCGTCGGGTACGACGACTCGCCCGTACTCGACTTCATCGGCCCCCCGCTCACCACGGTCCGCCAGCCGATCGAACGCATCGCGGAGAACGTCGCGCGCCTGGTCACCTCGCTGATCTCGAACCGGACCGTCAGCACGCAGGAGATCCTCGTCGAGCCCGAACTCCGCCTCCGGGGATCCACCGCTCCCGCGCCGACCATGCGTGCGGACCAGCATCCCCTGTACGGATGAAGTCGGCGTACGGCGGTTTACCGATCCCACTCCCCTTGGGCCGGGCTTGTTCCCTCCACAATCGCATCAATGCAGGTCAGCACGCGTCTGACGCCTCCGCGACGCAAGACGCGAGCCGTGGACCCGGCGCTGCGCAGTCCGTCCGTGAAACCCTTATGGCGGTTTGTTCATGAATGAGGCGCCCGACAGGAGAATAATTCTCGTGGGCATGTCGTGAGGGGTCGCTCGCGGCACTGGCCCGGGAAGGCGTGCCCGCTCGGGATCCGGCGGGCGGGGTGCCATGGACCACTCCTCGAACCGGCACGGTTCCTGCGAGGCGCTGCCCGCTCTGCTCGCACAACTGTCCGAGCTCGTGCGCTATGCGCAGGACACGATGCAGCTCGACGCCGAGGACGCGCAGGTCTTCATGCCGCTGTACACGGTGGTGATGTACGGAGTCATCGACGGAGGCGCTGCGGAACCGATTCTCTGGCAGCTGGCCAAGAGCGCTGTCGGACAGACGGCCCTCTCTGCCACCTGCGGCCAACAGGGAACGGCGGCGCAGCTGCTGATGACCGTGTGGTCGGCCAGTCTGCAGCCGGCCGTCGAGGCCGAGGAGTGGCCGGTCAAGGCGCCGGACCTGCCGCTCCAGTGCCTGCGAGCGGTCGTCGCGTCGGCCGACGCGGCTGGCTCCGGAGAGAAGGGTTCGGCGGCGTGAACGGGCGCCGCTACCTGGCCAGCCGGTCGGCCGCCTGGATCACGTAGCCCAGTTCGCTGCGCGCCTCGGCCGCCCACACGGTGGGCTTGGCGCGATGCACGGAGAGCATCCCCGCCAGCTCACCCCCTGGCGTCATGACCGGCAGCGACGCCACGGCCCGCACGCCCGCGTCATGGAGGACGTCCCCGGCGGCAGTGCCCACGAACAGCGGCGACGCACGGATGTCCTCCACGAAGACGGGGCGCCGCTGCCGGGCTGCCGCGCCGCACGCACTCCCGTGCCCCGCGACCTCCACGCTGCGGAAATAGGACAGGAACGGATGATGGAACCCGCGCTGTGCGCTGATGCGCAGCGTGTCCGACGCGGGGTCCAGGAACTGGACATTGCCCATCGGAGCCCCCGTCACACGCAATGCCGTGGCCAGCGCCTGACGCAGCACCACCTCGTTGCGCCTCCCGTCGGCGCGACCGGTGGACACACCAGGTGTTTCCGCGATCCGCAACGCCCGCAGGCCGCCGCTCAGATGAAGGGCCCTCAGCCGGGGGTCGTCGACTCCCCGCACCTCCAGCTGTCCGCCCGCCGCCCGTACCTGCTCCGCCACGACCTCCACCAGTTCGACTGCGGCGAAGCCCAGGAACGAGACGCGGCTGAAGTCGAGAACGAGCCGACGACAGTGGGCCGGCAGGTCCGAGAGCTCCTTCATCAACATCATGGTCCCGCCATGATCGAGCTGTCCCTCGACATGGACGACCGTCCGCCCAGGCCGTGCGACGACCGACGTCTCGATGGGCGATGCCGACAACGACTGCACCACGGATTCCACCTGCCCCAACCATCTTGAACACAGATATTCAGCGTAGAAGTCCGAGCAGCCTCAACAGGGTGTTTCGGACATGAACAGCACTTCTGGCGGTAAGTTCGCCGGCACGCCGACGGCCGCTCGGGTCCGGGGCGGAGCAATGAGTTTTCGGGGCGGCTCCGGTCAACCACTACAACGCACACCTACTTTTCGGAGGAGTCCGATGGCACGTCTCATGGTGGACTTCATCATCTCGCTCGACGGCTACGCGTCCGCCGACGGCTGGCCGGGATTCTGGGGCATGGAAGGGCCCGAATACCTCGCTTGGCTCGACGACGACAGCGAGAAGCAGCACGTCAGCCTGATGGGCGCCACAACCTATCGGCTGATGTCAGGATTCGCCGCGCAGGCGCCGGACGACCCCGGCTTCGCCCAGCTCAACAACATGCCCAAGACCGTCTTCTCATCGACCCTTGAAGCGCCCCTGACCTGGCAGAACACCGAGCTGGTCACAGGAGACGCCGTCGAGGCCGTGCGGGACCTGAAGAAGAACACGACCCAGCCCCTGCGCACCCTCGGCAGCCTCACCCTGTGCCGATCGCTGCTCACGGCCGGTCTCGTGGACCGCTTCCGCGTCGTCGTCTTCCCGGTGATCACCGGCGCGACCGGCCAGGAACGAATCTTCGACGCATACCCGGACGTCCGCCTCGACCTCATCGAGAGCCGCACCTTCGACGGCCGGCTCCAACTGCTGGAGTACGCACCCACCGTCCTGGACGGACCGCCCACCACGGACAGCTGACGAGCTGGTACGTGACATCCGGGGGGAGCCTCGTGCACGGCCGCCCGCGCCGAAAAGTGCCGAACTCCTCCCGGCGGGGCCGTTCGGCCCTAGTTGGGTCCGGGGCGCGGTGACTTCACTGATTCCGCAGTCCCGTCCCGGGGCGGTCCGTGGTGTCGCCCGAAGGCGGAGAGGACCGGGTTCGCGGTACGGGGAGGAGTGGAAAGCCGTACGGCGAAAGGGAAGTTGGGAATGATTCTGGCGGTGGGGCATGCCGATCTGACCCGCGGCACGCTCGAACTGGTGGAAGCCGAGTTGCGGGCGAGGCTGGAGCGGTTCCTGGGGCGGGCCCAGGGGGTGGTGCGCGCCGGTGCCGGTGTGCCGCTGGCCTTCGGACGGGCGGTGCGGACGGCCGGGCGGCACCTCGTCGTGGTGCTGCCCGCGCAGGCGGCCGTTCCCGCGATGCCGCCCGAGCGTGACCGCCTGGCGGCCGGCGAGTTGCTGTCCCTGGCCCGGCAGGTGCGGCTGCTGACGTACGACCCGGCGGACCGGGACGCCTGCGTCGGCGCGGACGAGCGGCTGATCGCGGGATGCCGGAAGGTGCTGGCCGTGTGGGACGGTTCGCCGTCCGACGGCCGCGACGCCACGGCTCATCTGGTGGCCTACGCCCGCGCCCGCGGTGTCCCGGTGGAGGTCCTGTGGCCGGAGGGGGCCGCCCGCGAGCACGTACCCGGCACACCGCGGCAGCCGTCCGGCGGATGCCGTCCGCGCGGCGGCGACCACCCGTCGCCCGCCGCCGTACCGGCACCCGTCCGGCACTGCGACGAGCCGGAACAGCCCCGATGACCGGCATCGCGGACAAGACGAGCAGTACCGGTGGCGCCGGCCGCGCCCTCGCCTGGCTGCTGATCATCACCGGCGGTCTCGGTGCCCTCGCCTCCTTCGTGATCACCCTCGACAAGTTCCAGCTGCTGCAGGACCCGGGCTTCGCCCCCTCGTGCAACCTCAGCCCGGTCCTGTCCTGTTCGAGCGTGATGCGCAGCGACCAGGCGGGCGTGTTCGGGTTCCCCAATCCCCTGCTCGGCCTGCTCACCTACCCGGTCGTCGTCGCGATCGGTGCGGCGCTGCTGGCCGGGGCCCGCTTCCGCCGCTGGTTCTGGCTCGCGCTGAACACCGGCGCCATGCTCGGCGCGGCCTTCTGCATGTGGCTGATGAGCCAGGCACTGTACGAGATCGGGGCGCTGTGCCTGTGGTGCTGCCTGGCGTGGGCGGCGACCATCGCCCTGTTCTGGTACACCACCGTGCACAACCTGCGGCACGGGATCGTCCGCGCCCCGCGCCGCGTCGTCGCCGGTGTCACGGAGTTCCACTGGGCGGTGCCGGTCACCTGGTACCTGACCGTCGTCATGCTGATCGCCACTCGCTGGTGGAGTTACTGGCAGACGTTGCTGCGGCCGTGAGACGGGTGCGTAAGCCGGGCGCCGCGCGCACTGAGCACGTAGCTTACGGCTTACGGCTTACGGCACCCGCATCGGGCGACCCCGCTACCGCAACACGCTTTCCGAGTCCGACGGTTCAGGGCGCTCCGTGCTGACCGTGCCGTCCGTCGGCAGCGCCGAAGGGCTCGACGTCAGGGTGGGGTCACCGGTCGGCCGGGCGGGCGGCGCCGAGGCCGCCGACGCACCCGGCTTCGGCGGCGGGGGCCCGGTCGGGCTGGCGGTCAGCCCCTTCGCGGCATCGACGGCGAGCGCGTCGAAGTCGACGTCCCCGGTCCTCTCCAGCATCGTGATGTGGTCGAGCACGGTCTGGTTGGCGTCCGAGGCCAGCTGCCGGATGAGCGAGTTGCGGGTGGTGGCGCGGACCTCCGCGACCGCCGCGAAGACCTTGCCGTGCGCGGAGCGCAGCAGGTTCGCGAACTTCTGCTCGTAGTCCTTGCCCTGAGAGGCCGTCAGCTCGGCCAGCCAGCCCTGTTGTTGGGCGTTCGGCTGGTTCGGCACCTCGATGCCGAGGTCGGCGGCGATGATCCGGACGCGCTTGTCGAGGTCGTTGTGGCCGACCACCAGGTGGTCGCCCGTCTCCTTGACTGCCTTCGTGGGCGCGCGTTCGATCGCCTGCTGCCCCGCCGGTATCTCCCACAGCCCGGCGAGCCGTACCCGTACCACCAGGTCCCGGTCGGCGGCGGTCAACGGACCCCATCGGGTGTTCACCGTCTCGGCGGGAGCGGGCCGGGTCGCCTTCACCGCGTCGAAGCGGTGGGGATAGGAGTAGAAGACCGGGTACGCGACCGAGCCGATCGAACCGGCGATCCCCAACGCGATGAGGAACGAACCGTTGATGCGCCGCACATGAGCCTCCGGTGAGTGGACGACAAGGGACAGGCAGCGGCCACCCACAGCCGACTGCGGCTGCGAGCCTTGTCCGAACCCGAACCCGAACCCGAACCGGGCCCGGATCCGGCGTGCGTGTGCACGGGGTGCACGCGAGCCGGTTGTCTGCCTGGCGCGTACCGGGTACTCCGGCTCCGTCTCCCCGGCCGGGGCATGGGGACGAGGTCCGGAGTCGGGGCACCCGGCTGCGGCGTCAGGAGATCATTCCGCCGAGTGGCACGGACAGGGCCGGACGGTCCCGCGCACCAGGGGCCGAACGGCCCTTGACGCCGGACTGGTCAGCCCTGGACGTCCTGTGCGGGACGCACGTCGTCCGCCGCCGACCGCCACCGCGATGGTGCTCGCACATGGCTGGACGTGCTCAACCGTTCCCCGGGCCACGGCGAAGAGGGGTCCTTGGGCCCACCCCACCGGCCCGCCGCGGGGACTGTTCGGCCCTACCCGACCCTCGTACCCCCGAGCCGATCATGGAGCGGCAGCCGGGAGGCGCCGCAAGCACAGCGCTGAGCGCAAGGGCGAAGGAAAGGGAACCGTCCGGTGGACGAGGCACAGAGACAGCAGCCGGAGGCCGCGCGCACGCGTGACGCGGCCCCCGCGACCCCCAGGGTGGGCGAAGCACCCGTACGGGGCGACGGGAGCAACGGCCCAGCGCAGCCGGACGAGAGCAGCCGGACGCCCGTCCGTCCGACCTGGGTCGAGTGGCTGACGACCACCGACCACAAGAGGATCGGCACCCTTTATCTGGTCTCCGCGTTCGTGTTCTTCATCGTCGGCGGCGTCATGGCCCTGCTGATGCGCGCCGAACTGGCGCGCCCCGGAACGCAGTTGCTGTCCAACGAGCAGTACAACCAGGCGTTCACGATGCACGGCTCGATCATGCTGCTGATGTTCGCGATGCCGCTGTTCACCGGATTCGCGAACTGGATCATGCCGTTGCAGATAGGCGCGCCCGACGTGGCGTTCCCCCGGCTGAACATGCTCGCCTACTGGCTGTTCCTGTTCGGCTCGTCGATCGCCGCGTTCGGCTTCCTCACACCAGGCGGCGCGGCGGACTTCGGGTGGTTCCTGTACGCCCCGCTGTCCGACGCCGTGCACTCACCCGGCCTCGGCGCCGACATGTGGATCATGGGCGTGGCCCTGTCCGGGTTCGGCAGCATCCTCGGCGCGGTCAACTTCATCACGACCATCATCTGCATGCGCGCCCCGGGCCTGACCGTCTTCCGCATGCCGGTCTTCACCTGGAACGTGCTGCTCACCGCCGTGCTGATCCTGATCGTCTTCCCCGTACTGGCGGCGGCGCTGTTCGCGCTGGAGTGCGACCGCCGGTTCGGCAGCCATGTCTTCGACCCTGCGAACGGTGGCGCGCTGCTGTGGCAGCACCTGTTCTGGTTCTTCGGGCATCCCGAGGTGTACATCCTGGCGCTGCCGTTCTTCGGCATCGTCTCCGAGGTGATCCCGGTGTTCTCGCGCAAGCCGATGTTCGGTTACATGGGCCTGGTCGGAGCCACCATCGCGATCGCCGGCCTGTCGGTGACCGTGTGGGCGCACCACATGTACGTCACCGGCGGAGTCCTGCTGCCGTTCTTCTCCTTCATGACCTTCCTCATCGCGGTGCCGACAGGCGTGAAGTTCTTCAACTGGATCGGCACCATGTGGAAGGGCTCCCTGTCCTTCGAGACCCCGATGCTCTGGACCGTGGGCTTCCTGGTCACCTTCGTCTTCGGCGGTCTGACCGGAGTCATCCTGGCGTCGCCGCCGATGGACTTCCACGTCTCCGACTCGTACTTCGTCGTGGCGCACTTCCACTACACGGTCTTCGGTACGGTCGTGTACGCGATGTTCGCCGGATTCCACTTCTGGTGGCCGAAGTTCACGGGCAAGATGCTCGACGAGCGCCTCGGGAAGCTCACCTTCTGGACGCTCACGGTCGGCTTCCACCTGACGTTCCTGGTCCAGCACTGGCTCGGCGCGGAGGGCATGCCCCGCCGGTACGCCGACTACCTGGCGGCGGACGGCTTCACGGCACTCAACACCCTGTCCACGATCGGTTCGTTCGTGCTCGGCCTGTCGATCCTGCCGTTCCTCTACAACGTGTGGCGGACGGCCAAGTACGCGAAGCCGGTGGAGGTGGACGACCCCTGGGGATACGGACGTTCGCTGGAGTGGGCCACGTCCTGCCCGCCACCGCGGCACAACTTCTCCGCGCTGCCGCGCATCCGGTCGGAGTCCCCGGCGTTCGACCTGCATCATCCGGAGATCGCGGGGATCGGCGAGAGCGCCGGGACCGCAGCGACCACGAACGGCGCCGCGACCTTGGGTGGCACCTCGTACCCGGCCCAGGCCCCGGCCCCGGCCCCGGCCCCCAGGACGGTGAAGTGACCGTGTCGCACCCCGTCCTGGCGCTGGGCGCCGCGCTGCTGACGGCGGCCGGTCACGTCTGGTATGTCCCGGCCCTCGCCGAGCTGCGCGCGGGAACCGACCGCCCGTTGTCCCGCCGTACCGCCGCCGCGGCCTGCCTGAGCGGCTGGGGCACGACCGGGACCGTCGCGGCCGTGCTCCTGGTGAGCGGGACCTGGCGAGCCCCCTGTGCCGTCGCGGTGGCGGGCACGGCCGTCACGGTCGGCCTCCGCCTGCGTGCCGCCGTACAACACCGCCGGGAGGCGCGGGAGACGGCCCGGCACTGGGCGCAGTTGGCCCGGTACGGGCACCGGCCCCCGCCCGGCCCCGACCGCTTCCGCGGAACCCTCGCCGTACTGGTCGCGTCCGGGCTGGCCACGGCCCTGACCGCAGCGACGCTCCTGCTGGTGACGGGCGTCGCGTCCGCCTTCACCCCTGACTGACGCTCGCTCATCGCCGCCGGGCCTCGGACGCCTCCCGGCACCCGTGGTGGCTCACCTGTTGATCGTGGCCTGTGCGGTCACCTGCCGGATGGCCTTGAGGGCGACGTCGGGGCGGTCGACGTGGATGTAGTGCCCGCTGCGGGCGGCGGTGCTGACGCGGCTGCGGGCGGAAAGGGCGCGCCACTCCTGCTGGCCCTCGGCCCACATCCGCTCCAGGGCGGGCCCGTAGTCGGGGACCTCGGAGAACTGGGACTCGTGCTTGATGATCCGCACCGGGATGCGCCCCGCCGAACGGACCGGCGCGTCGGCGATGAGGAACTGCTCGGGGTTCTGCCCCTCGTTCACCGCGATGGTCTGGTCGCGCAGTTCGGCCGGCATACCGGTCGCGGACTCGGGGATCGCCTTTCGGATGCCTGCTGTGAGGGCCGGGATCGTGGCGTCCATCAGGACCAGGCCCGCGATCCTGTCCCGGTGGTCGGGGGCGTACCGGGCGGCGATGTAGCCGCCCAGCGAGTGGCCGGCCAGGACGACCGGGCGGTCACCGACGATCCGGTCGAGCACGCCGGTCAGGATCCTGCCGCTGTCGTCGACGGTCTGCATCCCGTTCGGCTGATCGCTCGCGCCCTCCCCGAGCCGGTCGTAGGAGCAGACCCTGCCCTTGTCGCTCAGGGTCCCCTGCAGCGCGGCCATCGTCTCCAGTCCGTCGCCACCTCCGGCCATCAGGACGACGACGGGCTTACGGGCCACGGTCCTGCCGGAGCACGAGACGTTGACCGCGTGGCCGTCGACGCGGATCTTCTTGACCCCCGTGAAGGCGTCCTCGTGACCGTGACCGTGCCGCACGGACGTCGCGGCCACATTCTGCTGGGCCTGCGCGGCGACCTGGCCGTAGCCGACGACGGCGGCGCCTGCCACCGCGCAGAACGTCGTCGCCAGTGCGGTCGTCTTGAGGGTGCGGTTCACGTGGATCTCCAAAGCGACAAGGGGACTCAGAGGTAGGGCGGTTGAGGAAGCCGCTCATTCCGAATCGCGGCGACAACGAAGACGCTACGGTTCCGGCGCGCTCGGATCGTCACCTGTCAGAGGCTTCTTGCGCGTAGCTCGCACGGGGGACAGCGACGCTCTGCGCGACGTGCTGGACGCGGACATCCAGCACGTCCACATGCGCCGGCGGCACCGGTGACCGCTGTACGGCCTCCCGGCACGGGCCGTCGTCCGCTACAGGGCGGGCTTGCCCTTCGTGAACAGCCATGTCTGGAAGAGGTCGTCGAGCTGCTGGCCCGAGATCTTCTCCGCGAGCCGGATGAACTCGTCGGTGTTCACGTTGCCGTACCGGTGCTGCCTGGTCCACGTCGGGAGCAGCTTGAAGAACGCCTTGTCACCGATGCGCTCGCGCAGGACCTGGAGCGTCATCGCGCCGCGCTGGTAGACGGCGGAGGCGAACATCGTGTCGCGCTGCGGGTCGCCGACGACCGTCTGCCAGAAGGCAGCCTCGGCGGGCCGTGCGTTGTAACCCGCGAGGAAGGCGTCATGGGCGCTCTGGGTGCCCCTGTGCTCGCTCCACAGCCACTGGGAGTAGGTCGCGAAGCCTTCGTTGAGCCAGATGTGCTGCCACTTCTCGACCGAGACGGAGTCGCCGAACCACTGGTGGGCGAGTTCGTGGACGATGGTTCCCTCGCTGCGGACTGCGGAGTAGACCGGCTTGGTCTGGGTCTCCAGGGAGAAGCCGGCCTGCGGCATGTCGTCGACGATCGCGCCGGTCTCCTCGAAGGGGTAGGGACCGAAGATCTTCGACCAGTAGTCGGTGGCCTCGGCCGTGAGTCCGTACACGTCGACGTTGTTGCTGTTCTCCAGTACGGGGTCGATGGCGACGTAGATGGGGGTGCCCGCCGGGGTCGTGCCCTGCTTCACGTTGAACTTGCCGATGGTGGCGGTCGCGAGGTACGTGGCCATGGGCTCGGTCTCGCGCCAGTGGGCGACGGTCTGGTCGCCCTTGTCGTACGTGCCGACCAGGCGGCCGTTGGAGACCCCGGTCAGGCCCTTGGGGGCCTTGATGCGGATGTCGAAGGTGGCCTTGTCGTCCGGGTGGTCGCTGGAGGGGAACCAGGTCGACGCGGCGTTGGGCTCGCACGCGACGAAGACGCCGTCGGTGGTCTTCATCCAGCCGTAGTCGGAGCCGAAGACGATGGGGCCGCTCAGCGGCTCGGGCACGCCTCCGTAGGTGACGGTCACGGTGAACGTCCTGTCCTTGCGCAGGCTGTCGCGCGGGCTGATACGGATCTCGTCGCCCTCGCGCGTGAACTGCGCCCGTCTGCCGTTCACCTCGATCTTCGTCACCTCCAGCTTCTGGAGGTCGAGGGCGAAGGACGAGAGGTTCTGGGTGGCGCGCGCGGTGATCGTGGTGCGGCCGTCGAGCCGGTCGGTGTCGGGGTTGTACGCCACGTCGAGGCCGTAGTGGCGGACGTCGAAGCCGCCGTTGCCGAGCTGGGGAAAGTACGGGTCGCCCACGCCGTCGGCGCCCGGGTGGGGCGCGGGTGCGGCGGCGATCAGGCAGAAGGAGGCGGCGGCTGTGGCCAACGCCCCCAGACGTGCCGAACGGGAGAGTGCCATGGGTCATCCCTTCGCGCGTGCTCCGATGAAACGGACACGCAGACTCTGCACTCTCCCGAATGGGCGTGTACATGACTTGGGTCCGGATTTTTACCAAGTCATCAGGTTTCACGGGGCAGTTGAGGCCCGCGCCTTGAATCGCGGCGGTTCGCCGGCACGTCGTCAAAGTGCCTCAACTGGTCGAGAAAGCGGACCGCTCGGTGCCAAAGACGAGTTTGGTGGTGAACGTTCCGCAACCGGAACCGGCCGGTTGACATGGCCTGGGCCGCTCGGTTTACTCCCTGCAACGCCAACATCAGCTTTCTGGCGCCAGAGGTACGCCCAGCCGGTAGTGCGGTTCTCGCGACCGCAAGTCCGGACACAGTCGCCAGGACGGACGCATTCAAGCGCAGTCCGAGGCGGGGACGTACCCCCACCTTCTGGAGCTCCACATGCCCCACGCCCATCGCGTGCGATCCCGCAAGCCCGCCGTCGTGGCAGCGTCCCTGACGTGTGCCGTCGTCGGCGCCCTGCTCGTCTCGTCGAACGCGAACGCCGCCGCTCCGGCGGTCGAACTGCCCCCGGTCAACGCGCCCTTCGACTACCAGATCGGCCAGGCCTACACCCCGGCAGCCGACGTCAAGGTCGTCTCGCGTGACCACACCGCCTCCCCGGCCGCCGGCCTGTACAACATCTGTTACGTCAACGCCTTCCAGGCTCAGCCGGGAGCCGAGGACGAGTGGGAGGGCCTGCTGCTGACGGACGCCGACGGAGAGGTCGTCTACGACCCGGACTGGGACGAGGCCTTCCTCGACATCCGCACCGCCACCAAGCGCCAGCAGGTCGCCGCGAAGGTCAACGCCTGGATCGACAGCTGCGCCGACAAGGGCTTCGACGCCGTCGAGCCCGACAACCTCGACTCCTTCACCCGGACCGACCTGATCAGCAAGGCCAACGCCAAGGCGTTCGTCAGGCTGCTCGCGGACCACGCCCACGACAAGGGCCTGGCCATCGGGCAGAAGAACACGCCCGAACTCTCCACCGAGCGCTCCGCGACCGGCCTGGACTTCGCCGTCGCCGAGGAGTGCGGCGAGTGGAAGGAGTGCGGCGACTACACCGAGGGCTTCAACGACAACGTCATCGTGATCGAGTACCAGCAGAAGTACTTCGACGAGACGTGCGCCCAGTGGGGCAGCCGCCTCAGCGTCGTCCTGCGTGACGTACTGGTCACCGCCCCCGGCGGCAGCGGATACGTTCGCAAGGCCTGCTGAGGCCCGCTGAGGCCTGCTTGAGCCGCTGACACGACCGGACGGGCCGGCTCCATCCGTGAGCCGGCCCGTCCCCTGTCGGATTCGGCACTACGCCCCGATTCGCCCTTACGCTCCGGCGCGGGCCAGCGTCTCCAGGGGGCCGACCAGGATCTCGGAGAAGGCGAGTTCGGCGGCGCCGATGAGCACCGCGTCGTCACCGAGCTCCCCCACCCGCAGCCGCAGGTTCTCGCGGGAGGGTCTGAGGGCGATGCGGTTGATACGGCTGCGGATCTGGGCCGCTGAGCCGAGGTACACCTCGCGGAGCGTCCCGCCGAAGACGACCGTGCGCGGGTTGAACACATTGACCAGGTTGGCGACGCCGATACCGAGCCAGTCACCGATGTCGTGCAGGGCGGCGCGGGCGGTGATGTCACCCCGGTCCGCCGCTTCGACCACGGCGTGCACGGCTTCCCGGCCGGTGGCCGACGGGTCGCGCCGCGCGGCCTCCAGCAGGGCGCGCTCCCCCGCCTCGGCTTCGAGACAGCCGTGCGCCCCACAGCCGCAGGGCCTGCCGTTCCGCGGGTTGACGACCATGTGGCCGATCTCGCCACCGTATCCCTGGTCGCCGGCCAGCAACTGGCCGCCGGTGATGACACCGCCGCCGATGCCGATGTCGCCGTGCAGGTACACGAGGTCCTGGCAGCCCGCCCCGGCCCCGCGCAGATGCTCCGCGAGCGCGCCGAGGCTGGCCTCGTTGCCCACCGAGACCGGCAGGCCGAGGCCCAGCAGGCGCATGAGGTCCTCGCCGAACTCCTCGTCCTCCCAGCCGAGATGGGGCGCGGAACGGACGTATCCGTCGGGTCGGCGCACCATCCCGCGGACGGCCGCGGCCACACCGACGCAGTAGGTGCCGTGCCCTGCCGCGTCCACCATGTCCAGCGCGGAGCCGGCGAGAATCTCGGCCACCTTGCCCGCGTGACGGCGGCCGGGAAGCACCGGGATCTCCCTGCGGTCGAGGAAGACCCCTCCCAGGCCGATGCGGGCGGCGGCCAGCCGGTCCACTCCCACGTCGAGGGCGAGGACGTACACACGGTCGGACTCTGGCCGTACGACCAGGGACGGCCGGCCGGCCCTGCCGGTGTCCCGGGGCAGTTCCTCGCGGACCAGGCCGGCCGAGCCCAGCTCGCTCACCAGGCCCAGGATGGTGCTGCGGTTGAGCCCCATGCGCTCGGCCAGGACGGCTCGCGACATGGATCCGCCGATGTGCACATGACGGAGCAGGGTGCCGAGGTTGTGCCGGCGGATCTCCTCCTGCGAGGGACCGGCTTTCATGGCACCCCAGACATCATCGTCGTACGGCCCGGCGACGGGACAGCGCATCCACGCCTGCGGCCACCAGCAGAACGGAACCCGTGACAGCGTACTTGACCCCTGAGCTGTACCCCATCAGACCCATGCCGTTCTGGATGACCGCGACGACCATGCCGCCGAGCACGGCGTCGACGACCCTGCCCCGCCCGCCGAACAGGCTCGTCCCGCCGATCACGGCGGCCCCGACGGCCAGCAGCAGCACATTGCTGCCGCCGGTGTTGGGGTCCACCGAGTTGCCACGGGAGGCGGCGATGATGCCGCCGACCGCGGCCAGGGAGGAGCAGATGACGAACGCGGAGATCCGGATGGCGGCCACGTTGATGCCGGCCCGGCGGGCCGCCTCGGCGTTACCGCCCACCGCGTAGATGTGCAGGCCGAACGAGGTGCGCTGCAGCAGGAACGTACCGGCGACGAGCAGGACGGCGATGACCGGCACCACGATCGGCACACCCTTGAGCGAGTCGACGATGACGTTGCGGCTGCGCTCCTGGTTGAGCAGGTGGACGGCGATCGCACCGAGCGCCGCCAGGCCGCCGATCCGGACGGCGAGCAGGGCGGCCGGAGCGGGGGCGAGCCCGCGCCGCCGGCGGTTGCGGCTCTGCCGGAACTGGATCGCCGCGTACGCCCCGACACCGACGGCGAGCAGGGCCCAACCAAGCTCCGGGGAGAGGTTGTTGTTGGCGACGGCCAGGATCGTCTCGTCCCGGATCGAGATGTTGGTGCCTTCCTTCAGCAGCATCAGCACGATGCCCTGGAAGCCCAGGAAAGCGGCCAGCGTGACCACGAACGAGGGGATGCCGACCTTCGCCACCAGCAGGCCGAGCAGCAGGCCGATGACCGTGCCGGTGAGGATCGCCGCGCCGGCCGCGCCGTACCAGGGCCATCCGTGGTCGGTGAGCAGGATGGCCAGGACGGCGGCGCAGACCCCGCTGGCGTACCCCGCGGACAGGTCGATCTCGCCGAGGAGGAGGACGAAGACAAGACCCATGGCGATGGCGATGCTGCCCGCGCCCTGGGTGAGCAGGTTGGCGAAGTTCAGCTCGGACAGGAAGACCGGGCGCAGGGCGGCGAAGAACACGCACAGGACGATCAGGCCGAGTACGGCGGGCAGGGCGCCCAACTCGCCGCCCTTTACCCGGTCGACGTAGTTCCGTGCGACCGAGCGCAGGCTCGCGGCTCCGGCCGCTCCGTTCTTCTTCGGCGTGCCGGGACCGCGCGGCAGTTCCGGCTTCTCGGGGACGACTGCGGCGGTCATGCGGTGACTCCGTTGCTCTGGGCGAGGCCGAGGTCTCCGCTGCGGCCCGAGGTGATGAGTTCGACGACCTGGGAGTGCGTCACGTCCGACGTGCTGACCTGGGCGGCCATCCGGCCCAGGTAGAGGGCGGCGATCCGGTCGGACACCGCGAAGACGTCGTTCATGTTGTGCGAGATCAGGACCACGGCGAGACCGTTGTCGGCCATGCGCCGGACCAGTTCGAGGACCTGTGCCGTCTGGGCGACACCGAGCGAGGCGGTCGGCTCGTCCAGGATGACGACCTTGCTGTTCCACAGCACGGCCTTGGCGATGGCCACGGTCTGCCGCTGGCCGCCGGAGAGACTGGAGACCTGCTGGCGGATGGACTTGACGGTGCGGACCGAAAGACCTTCGAGGGTCTGGGTGGCCATCTCCTCCATCGTCGCGTCGTCCAGGACGAGCCCCCGGCGCTTCTCACGGCCGAGGAACATGTTCTGCACGATGTCGAGGTTGTCGCAGAGTGCCAGGTCCTGGTAGACGATCTCGACGCCCAGGGCCGCCGCCTCGCGCGGGCTGTGCACCTGGACCTGCTCGCCTTCGAACCAGTACTCACCGCCGTCCGTCGGATGGATCCCGCCGACGCATTTGACCAGGGTGGACTTGCCCGCGCCGTTGTCTCCGACGAGGGCGGTCACCTCTCCCGGACGGACGTCGAAGGACACGTCGTGCAACACCTGCACGGCGCCGAAGCTCTTGTCGATCCCGCGCAGTCGAAGGATCGGGGTCGTCGGGGTCGCTGTCATGGAAGACGGCTCCTTGGGGTCGTGAGGCCGCGGGTCCCGGGGGAACGGGAGTCCCGGGACCCGCGGTGGGGCCGGTCGGACGGGTCGGGCCCGCCCGCTCGGACGGACCATGGGTGGTTACGGTCCGGTCGGCCGCGCAGGGCTACTTGATGCCGGCCTGGGTGCACAGGGCGGCGTAGTTGCCCTTGCACAGCTCCTCCTTGGTGACGAAGCCGTCGTCCACGACGTCCTTGACGTTGTCCTTGTAGATGGCGACCGGCGTCTCCAGCACGGAGGGGACTTCGCGCTTGCCCTCGGGGTCCTTGACGGTCGCGTTCGTCTCCCCCTTCTTGCCCTTGGCGAGGGAGACGGCGAGAGCGGCCGTGGCATCGGCCTCCTTCTTGACCGCCTTGTAGACGGTCATGCACTGGTCGCCCGCGAGGACGTTCTGCAGGCCCTGCACGCCGGCGTCCTGGCCGGTGACCGGCA
The DNA here is from genome assembly GCF_042677425.1 of Streptomyces sp. NPDC127119. Classification (NCBI taxonomy): domain Bacteria; kingdom Bacillati; phylum Actinomycetota; class Actinomycetes; order Kitasatosporales; family Streptomycetaceae; genus Streptomyces; species Streptomyces sp. NPDC127119. The sequence continues at coordinate 45,078 of NZ_JBHXTO010000030.1, forward strand.
CCTCGCCGTTGCGGTTCTGCTTGCGCAGGACGGCGATGGCCGCGTTGCCGAGAGTGTCGTTGGCGGCGAGCACGCCGCCGATCCTGGGCTGGCTGGTGAGCATCTGCTCGAAGATCGTGCTGGCCTGGCCGCTGTCCCAGTCCGGGACGGACTGGTCCGGGCCCTTCACGTACTCGCCCGACTTGTACTTCGGATCGAGGACGCTGTTGTAGCCCTGGGCGAAGAGAGTGGCGTTGTTGTCGGTCGGTGAGCCGTTGAGGGTGGCGATGATGGGCTTCTTGGCCTTCATGTCCGTCAGGCACTTGCTGAGGCCCTCGCCCTGCAGCTTGCCGACCGCGACGTTGTCGAAGCTCACGTAGTACTGGGCGGAGCCGCCGAGGGTGAGCCGGTCGTAGTCGATCGTGGCGACGCCCTGCCCCTTGGCCTTGTCCAGAACCGCCTTGCCCGTGCCGCTGTCCAGGTTCACGATCACCAGGACGTTCACACCGCTGGTGATCATCTGGTCCGCGATGGTCTGGAACTCCTGTTTGTCGTTCTGCGCGTTCTGGATGTCGTACTCGACGCCCGCCGCCTTGAACGCCTCGGAGAGGTACTTGCGGTCCGCGGTCTCCCAACGGGGTGAGGACTTGCTGTCCGGGAGGATCACACCGATCTTCGGCTTGGAGCCGGATCCCGAGCCGGACCCGGAGTCACCGTCGTCCGACGAGGAGTCGCCGCAGGCAGTGAGTGAACTGGCCAGCACCACCGAGGCGGCGGTGAGGAGGAGGAATCCCTTGCGCATGGGCAGGGTCCTTTCTGGTGTCACGACCGGACAACCGCACGACCGGACGTACGAGGGCGGTGAGGAGGAAGCCGAGAAACGCGCTCTCGGGGGAATTGCCGGGTGTCGGATGATCCGCCCGGACTGAATGTTGTGAGCGGGAACTTACGACGCTCCGGGGTCCGTGCCCAGAGCGCGGGAAGCGCTATTTGTCATCCGCCATAACAATTAGGTGACGCTGCCTCAACGCGGCGATCCGATGGGGGTGGGGTGGGCGCTGGTCTTGACGTGGTGGGGCGTGTCGTAGGACGTCGGCTCGATGCCGCGCCAACGACGGCGGCGGGAAAGCGGTTGTCCTTCAGGTGGATTCCATGAACCATCCGGGTGTGACCACGTTGTTCCTGACCGTCGGCCTGCCGGGGGCCGGAAAGACCACAACGGCCCGGCAGTTGGCCGAGGAGCACGACGCGCTTCGGCTGACGCCCGATGAATGGATGATTCCGCTGTTCGGCGAGTCGGAGGCGAACGGCAAGCGGGACGTCCTGGAGGGACGGCTCCTCTCACTCGGCCTGCAGGCGCTGAGACTCGGCACGAACGTGTTCCTCGACTTCGGATGCTGGTCTCGTGACGAGAGATCAGCGATCCGCTGGCTGACGGAGTCCGTGGGGGCGTCCTGCCGCCTCGTGTACGTACCGGTGGACGTCGAGACCCAGCGGGCCAGGATCGCCCACCGCCAGTCGACCACTCCGGAACAGACTTTCCCTATCAGCGAGGGGGATCTCTTGCGCTGGCAGGCCCTGTTCGAGGAGCCGGACGCTGCGGAACTCGACGGGGACGGGGAGGGGATTGGTGCGGCGCCTGCTGATTGGCGGGGGTGGGCCGAGTGGGCCGCCGATCGGTGGCCGTCTTTTGGGTGAGGGGTGGTCAGGGCTTTGGGGTCAGGCTGGCTCATGGGTGCGTCACGCCGGCCAGACCCGAAAGGGTCGCGGAATCCGCTTGATGTCCCTCCGCGACGCCCCCGGCCGCTCGCGCCGCCCCGTCAACTGGCGTCGCGCCCCGCCCTGATCCCCACCTCGCCAGTGATCCCCCACTCGCGTCCCCGCCCATCCGGCTCCCCCTGACATCTGTCAGGGACGGAACGTCGGTGACGGGCTCTACCGTTCGAGGCCGCGCCGGCTCGGGGTGACACATCGGTGGTCACTGCGGCTGGAGCGCAGCCTGTTCATTTTCGACAGCTCCAGGAGATCATCATGCGCAAGCTCAGTTCTGCGGCTCTTGCTGCCTCTGCCGCCATCCTCGGCACCGTCGCCATCGCGCCGAACGCATCCGCCGAGCCCAGCCCCCCGGACTGCCCCACGGGAAATGTCTGTGCCTGGAGCTCCTCTGCCTACAACAGTCCCACGATCCTCAAGACGGAAGGCAACTGGACAGGGTCACTGAAGGTGGGCTTCATCATGAACAACGGCTTCCCCAGCCCCGGATCCGACCACATCCAGGCCACCTGGGTCTTCGATGGAGGCACCTACAACAGATGCCTCCACTTCAACCCGGGACCGGGCGAGTACAAGGTGGCCTTCGGCCCACAAGGGGTGGAGTTGAAGAGTCTCACCTGGCGTGGCGAGTGCTGAACAGGAACATCGTTCAATCTGCGGCCCGTTGACAACGAAGGCCACCACGACGGTATGACGCGCTGCACAGGGAGATCGCCGCACGGCATCGGCGATCTCCCAGCTGAGGCCTCTCAGACGGTGCGCTCCGTGGAGCGGGGCACGCTTGCCGCCGATGGCGGGTGAACGGTAGAAGGAACAAATGCCGCGCACCCGTCGGCGCGACGTGGATAGCCTGCGTGAATGAAGCGGATTCAGCGGGCTGTTGGCGCGGTCGTCGGCTCAGCGGTGGGCGACGCGCTGGGCGGCCCCTTCGAGTTCGGGCCCCCGGGAGCCTTCTCCGCGCGGTTTCCCGTGCACGGTGCGGGTGCCGAGATGTGCGGAGGTGGTGGCTGGGATCCCGGCGAGGCCACCGACGACACTCAGATGGCCGTGCTGGTCGCGCAGTCGCTCCTGGAGCAGGGCGGACTGGATCTGCCGGACATCTTCACCCGCTTCCAGCGGTGGGCAGCGTCGGAGCCGAAGGACATCGGCCTGCAGACCGAAGACGTCCTGACCAACGGCATGCCCTGGGATCTGGCCTCAGCGATCCATTTCCAGGTCAACCAACGGGCCGCGGGTAACGGTTCCTTGATGCGGGCATCGACCTCCGCCGTCTACTTTGCGGCCGGCGGCCAGAAGGTCACCATGGACGCGGCCCGCAGCATCGCCGCTCTCACCCACGGCGACCGCGCGGCCTGGGAAGGCACCGCGATCTTCCACGAACTCATCCGCCTCATATTCGAGGACGCCGACCCCCTCACCGCGCTCCCGGACATCCTGGCCGTCGTCCATCCCGAGCACCGGGACCGCTACGCAACCGTCCTCACCCTCGACTGGCACCCCGATCAGGCGACCGAATTCAACGGTGCCGTCTGGCCCTGCCTGGGCTCCGCCGTCTGGGCCCTGCGCACCAACTCCAGTTTCGAAGAAGCGGTACGCGCGGCGATCGACCTCGGCGGCGACACGGACACCGTCGCCGCGGTGACAGGAGGCCTCGCGGGGGCGTACTACGGACTGGACGCGATCCCCGCCCACTGGACCCAGCCGCTCCATGTCCCCCTCCCAGGATTCGGCGGACGGGTCCTGCATCTGACGGACCTGCTCCATCTTGCACACCGCCTCGAAGGTGCTCACGCGGGTGATCTGCTGGAGGACGGACGTTGTCGCTGAGACAGGTGTGGGAACCCGCGCAACGGCCGGGCCGATTCTCGGCGTCGCCGCCGCCCCACGGAACACCGAGGCCGCGTAGCCATGCTGCTCCCCTCTCCACAGTGCCGAAGTCATGGCGGCCGGCTGCACACAGTCGTACGCCTGGGCAGTCCTGATGGTCATGAGTCCACGTCTGCCTCGGCACCGGAACGAACGGCACGGCTTGCGCCTGTGGCCCGTCGGTATAGTCCTGGCCTTGGCTTTCACCACTGCGGTTCTGGTCGGGGCCACGGTCTTCTATGCCGGTTGGGACCTGCTCGGCGCGCGCGAGTTGAAGCCCGAACGTCGCGTCGACTCGACAACGCTGTTCGACTTGATCAAGCTCGCCTTCGGCGTCGTAGCGGGCGCTGGAGCTCTGGTCGCCCTGGTGATGGCCTACCGGCGTCAGCGCGTCGACGAGGACGGCGCCCTGCGCGACGCCACGCGCCTGCACACCGAACGCTTCACCACCGCCGTCTCGCAGCTCGGCGACGAATCCGTAGCCGTACGCCTCGGCGGCATCCACGCGCTGGCAGGCCTCGCCGACGACGCACCCACCCGCGGACTACGCCAGACATGCATCGATGTTGTGTGCGCCTACCTTCGACTGCCCTACACTCACGAACCCGACCTCCCGGCCGACAATAGGGAAGCCCGGCACACCTACTTGGCCCTGCGGGAGGTCCGGCGCACCACCATTCGGCTCATCCGCGATCACCTCCGGCTCCCTCTCGATCATCAACACTCCTGGCAGGGCCACAACTTCGACTTCACCGGCGTCATATTCGACGGCGGAGACCTCGGCGGGGCGGTGTTCTCCAGCGGCGCGGTCCACTTCCACGGGGCGGTGTTCACCGGCACCGCAATCAACTTCAGAAAGACCGTGTTCTCCGGCGCCACCGTCAACTTCGGCGGCGCAGATCACCTGGGCGGAGCGGACTTCGCCAGCGGCACGGCCAACTTCAGCGAAGCGCTGTTCTCGGGCGGCACGGTCAACTTCCATGAGGCGACGTTCTCCGGCGGCTCCGTCAACTTCAGCAGGGCAGTGTTCTCAGGCGCCACAGTCGACTTCAGCCAGGCGACCTTCTCAGGCGGCACAGTCGACTTCAGCGAAGCGGTGGGAACCGCTCCGACCGGTTTGATTCCGACAGCAGACCTCCCCCTGCCAGACGGCCTCTTCCTGCCGGCTTCCTGGCAACCGCCAGCTCTCTAGGTTCCTCAGCGGCCTGCTTCGGTGGCACCTTCAGCAAGCTGACCGGCCATGCCTCCGGCCCAGGTACATGTGGACGGCAACAAAGCGCGCACAAACGACCAGAACCGCAAGGTTGCGTCGACGACGCGCTGAACGGAGTCGGCCTCCCCCGGCTACCGCCGCTTCCTGGGGGTGCGCACCCGTGACCCGCACCCCCAGCCGGCATCAGTTGTGGGCGACCGTCAAGCCGTAGAAGGCGACTCGGGCCCCCTTCGTCGTGCTGTCCGAGGAGGACTGGTTGTACGAACCGGCCTTGAAGTACTGCTTGTACGGGTCGAACGACGTCGGGATCGTGTAGTGCGTGGTGCTGCCGTTGACGGTCAGGTCGATGGTGCGGCCGCTCGAGACGGCTATGGAGTACGTCCAGGTCTTGCCGAGCGAGACGTGGCCGACGGTGTGCGGGGTCTGGCCGCCGGCGGGTGAGTTCTCGATGCCCGCCACGATGTCGCCGTTCGCACGGTAGTACAGCTCGACGAGCGGCTTCGTGGAGGACCCTCCGGAGCCGAGGTGGATCTGGCCCACGCACACGTTGGAGGTCACCGACACCACACGCAGGGTCGCGTTCATACGGTGGTTGCCGCTCAGCGACCAGTCGGCGGCGCTGCCGTTGCGGTTCATCTCCCGCAGTTCGGAGCGGGCGTAGTTGGAGTTGGGTGTGGTGACGCCCTTCTCGGGGGCCCAGAAGGTCATCGCCCCGTCCCGGGTGTCGGTGTAGAAGTACGAGTCCTGGAAGCCGTTAGCGCCCTGGAGCCGGGACGAGGAGATGGTGGTCGGTGAGCCGGGAGAGCCGACGGGCTCCTGCAACTGCCATACGGAGAGGTCGAAGTTGCCGCCCGGAGCCTTGTTCGGGTCGGCCGCGGCGGCGCTGCCGGTGCTCAGGACGGCGATCGTACTGACGAGGCCCGCGACGGTTGCGGTGGCCAGGACTTTGAAGCGCATCATGTGTGGTCCTTCCGCGACGAGGAACGGTGGGGGTCAGCCGGTGTACTGGGCGAAGACACGGGTGTAGTCCCAGGCGGCCTGGGAGACGCCGGAGCAGCTCTCGGAGTCGCCGCCGGTGCAGGGCCGGTCGCGGTTCGCGGACCAGAAGGTGAGCCGGGCCAGGTGGTGCTGCTGGGCGTAGCCGAGGATGGTGCGGAAGTCGGCGACGGTGACCTTCTCGTTCTGGTCGGTGACGCCGTTCATGGAGGAGATGCCCATGGTCCGGTAGGCCTGGTCGTCGCTGTAGCCGTACGCCTGTTTCAGCGCGGTCTTCAGGCCTTCTGCGGCGCGCAGGGTCAGGGTGCCCATGTTCTGGCTTCCGCCGTCGAAGTCGAAGGGCATGATGGTCCAGCTGTCGGTCGACAGGCCCGACGCGGCGGCGCGTTTGATCAGGCTGGTGTCGGGACCGCTCTGTCCGGTGCCGATGGTGATGTGGACCTTCAGGCCCGGGTTGCGGGACTTGACGGTCTTCAGGGCGTCGACGGTCCGCTGCTGCACGGTGGGGCTGTCGTACGCGGCGGCCTCGATGTCGATGTCGATGACCTTGAGCGTGTAGGCGTCGATGACCTTCTGGTAGGCGGCGGCGAGTTCGCTCGCGCTGGAGCAGGAGCTCTCCAGCTTGTTGCCGCTGTATCCGCCGAACGACGGTATGGCGTCGCCGCCGCCGTTGCGGATCGTGGTGATGGTGCGCTGGTCGACGCCGCCGGTGAGCGGGCGGCTGCCGTCCCACTGCGGGTTGCAGTAGCCGTTGCTGAGGATGAAGGCGAGCGTGAACGACTTCACGCCGGTGGCCTGGGTGATCGTCGTCGGGCTGGGCGGGTTGCCCCAGCCGTTGTAGAGGTACGGGGCGACGGCGGTCGAGGGGGCCGCCGGGGCGGCGTCGGCGTGCGGGGCGGCGAGGAGACCGGCCGCCAGGGGCAGGGCCGCCAGGGCGAGTCCGCCGCGGAGGGCGTGGGAATGGATTCGGGTTCGGGTTCGCACGGTCATGGGGGTGATCGCAGCCTTTCGTCAGGAGCAGACGGTGGGGGAGGCTGGTTCATGGTGGTGAACGATGAGTTCACCTATGAACACGCGGTGTGCGGAAGAACCTAAAGGTCTGAACCAAAGGCGTCAAGAGGTACGGGGCAGGACGCCGGCGGTCCACAGTCGGGCCCCGCCGACTCAGAGCTTCCATTCGGTCGCGCCGGACAACTGCCCCACCGCCCACCGCGGTTCAGACACTCAGCGGCGAATCGCGGGCGAGGGTTGACGAGGACCACCCACCTCCTCACCGACAACATCGGCGCCCGCGCGCACGAGCGGATGGACGATCGCGCCGGTCAACCCCCGCAGCAAAAGGCGTGCTTCAGTTCCCGGAGCCGACGATGGCCGTGACTCGTATCTCCACCCGCATGGCGGCGAGCCCGAGGACCGTGACGCCGGTCTCCGTCCAGATCGGCGCGCGGCCGTCGAGGCGGCGACGGAACTGCTCGGCCATGACGCTGTTGTGGTCGTCCCCGATGACATCATCTCCCGGCGCGACCTTGTGGTACGAGTTGACATGGATGACGTCCTTCCATGTCGCGCCGACCGTGGCGAGCGTGCGCTCCACGTTGTCGAAGGCCTGAATGATCTCGTCCTCCAGCGAGTCGGGGATGACCAGGTCGTCATCCACTCCGGCCTGGCCGGAGATCTCGACCCGGTCGTCGACACGGACGGCCCCGCTGTAACCGAGGGCCGCGTGCAGCTTCTCGCCGTAGCCCGGAACCACGCCGAAGGTGACAGTGCTCATGATGCTTCCTCTTCCTGTTCATGGGGGCGCGTTTCCTCATCCATGAGTTCACGCGTAAAGTGAGACTAACACTCTATGACTTCACGCGTAAAGTGATGGCGGGCTTCACCGAAGAGCGGGGAGCTTCGTGACCAGCACAGGAGGACCCATGAACGGCGCAGGCGAAACCGGCGCGGCCGAACACGAGGACGACGAGGAGCTGCGATGGCTCGACGAGCAGGAGAAGGCCGCGTGGACGGGGATGATCTCCCTCGTCCTGCTGCTGCCCGGCAAACTGGAGTCACCGCTGCGGCAGGAACACGGCCTCACCCTGTTCGAGTACCTCGTGCTCAGCCATCTCTCCGAGGCCCCGCAGCGCAAGCTGCGGATGGGAGAACTCGCCTTCCTCGCGAGCGGGTCGCTCTCCCGCCTGTCCAACGTCACCAAACGCTGCGAACAGCGCGGCTGGGTCGTACGGACGCCTGACCCGGCCGACGGCCGTTACACCCTCGCCGAACTCACCGACGCCGGCTTCGACATCGTGCGCCTGGCAGCGCCCACACACCTGCGCTCCGTACGCCGCATCGTCCTCGACTCACTCAACAGCGCCGACCAGAAGGCGCTCACCCGCATCGCTCAAAAACTCCGCATCGTCCCCGACGACTTCGGCTGACAGCCGTCCCGCACGACAATCCAAGACGAGCCGGCATCGACGCAGTTACAGGTACGGCTGGTTCACCTCGCCGGCAGCGGGACGAGACCCAGTACGCGCGCCGTGTCCTCGTAGACTCGCGCCGCAAGCTCCGCGTCCCGAGCCGGTTCAGGTGGGGTCGCGGCTGCTTTCCTGGTGAAGAAGCCGCCGTTCGGAGTCATGGGTGTCGGGGCCGCGGCAAGGCGGACCGGGAGGCCGGCCGCCTTCTCCGGCGTCTGGGCGAACAGTCCACTGGCCAGTGACGCCGCCTTCAGCAATCCGCCGGACTTGCTGTTGAACGCCGTTCTGACGACACCCGGGTTGGCACTGTAGATGTGGATTCCAGTCGGCAGCCTGGTCGCGAGCGCGGTGGTCGCCAGTACGCCGGTGAGCTTGGCCGTGCCGTACACGGCGATCTGCGAGAAGCGGTCGCGCCAGGAGACGCCGGTGACGTCCGGGGCGTCGACCTCGATGCGTCCGCGCGTCACGAGGTCACTGGAGATGTTGATGATGCGGGCGTCGGGAGCCAGCAGCCCGTCGGCGAGCAGCAGATGGGTCAGGTGGAACGGCGCCAGGTGGTTCAGCGCATGGGTGCGCTCCATGCCGTCGGCGGTCTCCGCGTAGTGCGAAAAGGCCGCGCCCGCGTTGTTGACGAGCACGTCGACCTGCGCCACGGTGTCGCGCAGCCCTACGGCGAGTGCTCGGATCGCGGCGCGGTCCATGAGGTCCGCGTGCAGGGCGTGGACCCTGCCCGCCTGCACAGGCGCCTGCGCAGGCACCTGTGCATGTGCCGCCAGGGCGCGCAGGGTTGTCCGCGCGCTGAGCTCGTCGCGGGTCACGGCGACGACATGGAATCCGGCGGCCAGCAGTTGTCGGGCCGTGGCCTGTCCGAGGCCGCCGGCCGCGCCTGTGACGACGGCAGTTGGGGTGTTCACGGGTGGTGCTCCTCGTTCAGGGACGGACTTGCAGGGTGACGTCGGCCTGATGGCCGTCCGTGATCGGCCGTACGGTCGGCCAGCTTCCGGGCGATCCCTTGGCCAGCCGGATCTCGACATCGTTGGTGTTGACGAACGGGCTGCGCCCGCGGTCGGCGTAGGGCGGCAGCGACTGTATGTGCGCGGCGAAGTCGTCGGAGAAGTACAGCTCGGTCGTCAGCAGGGGCTTGTCCGCACGGCTGACCCGGACATGGATGTGGACGGTGCGCGGGGTGTACCAGCCGGGCACGATGGTCTGGAACTCGGCCTGGCCGTCGCCGTCGGTGGTCTGCTCACCCCGCAGGAAGGTCGCACTGTCCGTCGGCCGGAACCGGCGCAGCGTCAACGACACGAGGGCGGGGAACTTGTCCGCGCCGTACCGCTGGTATCCCGAGTAGACCCCGTGCGCGTCGCAGTGCCAGACCTCGACGGTCGCGTCCGCCACCGGCGCCAACGTGCCCACCTCGACCGTACGAATGCGCAGCAGCAGCGGGGCGCCGTCGCGGCCTTCCCGGATGTCACGCCGGTGCGGTGAGCCGCTCACGTAGTACGGCCCGTTCCCCGAGTTCGCGGTGGTCCGGTCGGCGTCGATGGCGGTCGCGTGCTGCATGTACGCCTGGTTGTCTATCCGGCTCAGTACGGCCGTCAGGAGCCGTCGACGCACTCGGTCGCGCATCGTCCGCGGCCGTTCCCCGGTCACGTTCATGACCGTCCCTCCACACATCTATTGCTTGGACTCTCCAAGCATTGTTCCGCCACCTTGCCGAGAGAAGCTTGGAGTTGTCAAGCATTGGAGAGTCCAAGTACTGTGCTGGAATGGACGGTGAGGCTTTGACGTATCAGTTGCTGCGGCTCGTACACGCCATGGACGGTGCGACGAACAACGCGATCCGCGACATGATCGCCGAACTCGGACTGACCCACCCCTTGGCCGACGCACTGTGGCAACTGGATCCGGACGCACCTGCCCCGTCCATGCGCCAGATGGCCGCCAGGTTGCACTGCGATCCGTCGACCGTGACGTTCCTCGCCGACCGGCTGGAGCAGCTGTCCTATGTCAGCCGCGCCCCGGCGCTCAACGACCGGAGGACGAAGGTTCTCCACCTCACCGAGCAGGGGCGCACGGCGAGGCGACGGCTCGTCCACGCGGCCTCCACGCGCACGCCCATCACCCACTTGACCGATGCCGAGCAGCGTCAACTGCACCGGCTCATGACCAAGGCGATGTCCGACGAGAACGCACGGAACGACGATGCCTGATGACCGTCGGCCGTTGATCGCTGGCCGTCGACCGTTGACCGTTGACCGACGAAGGTCAGCGTGAATCTGCGCTACCTCACAGCCGGTCCACGGCGGTGAGGACGGGCCGTACCCCGTCCTCGCCACCGAGCCGGGCCGCCAGTTCCTTCGCTCGCTGCCTGTAGGCGGGGTCGGTCACGGCTCGGGCCACGGCGGCACCGAGAGCGTCCGCGGTGAGCCCGCGCAGCGGAACCGCCGCCGGGGCCAACCCGAGCGAGACGAGCCGCGCGGCCCAGAACGTCTCGTCGAACTGGATCGGCACCGGCACGGCGGGAACACCGGCACGCAGCGTCGCCCCGGTCGTCCCGGCACCCGCGTGATGGACCACCGCGGCCATCCGAGGGAAGAGCGCCGCGTGCGGAACCTCGTCGACAGTGAACATGTCGTCACCGGTGGCCGACAGCCCGGCCCAGCCCCGCTGCACGACACCCCGGACCCCGGCCGCGCGCAGGGCCCGCACGACCTCCTCCCCCAGCCGCTCCGCATCCGGCACAGTGGCACTCCCCAGCCCGAAGAACACCGGCGGGGGCCCGGCATCGAGGAAGTCCCGCAGCGCGTGCGGGAGTTGGCGGTCCCGGTCGTACGGCCACCAGTACCCGGCGACGCCCAGACCGGGTCGCCAGTCGCGGGGCCTGGGCACCACCAGCGGGCTGAATCCGTGGTGCACCTGCCAGTCGTGCCGCTCGCGGGCCCGGCGGGCGGCACGCGAGCCGAGGGGCGGCAGACCGAGCCGGGCCCGCAACGCCCGGGTCGCGTCGGCGAAGATCTGCTCCACGGCCACGTTGACGGCCAGCCCCGCGAGCCGGTTGCCCGCCGCCCCCAGTGACCGTGTGCCGGTCACCGGCGGCGCGAACTCCCTTGTCGGCGCCAGCGGTTGAAGGTAGACGCCCGTGCTCGGCAGGCCGTGTCCCTCGGCGGCGGCGTGACCGAGAGGCCCCAGCGAACTCGACACCAGCAGCACGTCGGCCGATCCGGTGGCGGCCACCAGGTCGTCCGTGATCTGCTCCACGAGCGACCGTGTCATGGCGACCATCCGGGCCAGTTTGCCGATCCCGGTGGCGCTGTCATGCAGTGCGCGCCCTCGTGGGGACTCCGACTCGGCCCGCGGATCCAGCGGCAGAGGATGGAACCCCAGCCCCGCGGCCGCGACCAGGCCTCCGAAGCAGGCATGCGTCACACCGTGACCTCGTGCCCACCTTCGGCCAGCCCGTGCCCAAGTCCCGTACAGGGCGCGGCATCACCCCACGGACCCGCCGTCAGGATGGCTACTCGCACGCGGGCCAGGATGACGTCGACGACAGGCAGACAGCCCTTGCCCCGCCGACCCGCCCCGGCTGACCGTCCGCACGGGCAAGCCACCGAGCAACCGTTACAAAAGCGTCGGGCGCCCTTCTCCAAGGGAGAACAAGGGCGCCCGACACTCCATCAACTCGTCAGGGAGATCAGGGCGCCCAAGGCCCGAGCATGTCCTTCATCGCATCCGTCAACGCGATCTGCAGCAGCGGACCGTAGGTGATCCGGCCGACGCCGAGACGGTGGAAGCGCTCAAGGTCGTGCTTGACGGGGTGGGCCGTGGAGTTCACCGGGATGGCGACGGCGGCGATCACCGCCGTGAGCAGGTCGTCGTTGTCCTGGATGCCCACCGGGTAGACGCTGTCGGCACCGGCCTGCTCCAAGGCCCGCAGGCGCTCGATCGCCTCGTCGAGGACACCGGCGGCGTCCTTCGCGTGCATGAAGAGGTCGGTGCGTCCGTTGACCCACACCGGGACGCCGGCGTCGTCGGCCGCCGCGCGCAGGCCTGCGATGTAGTTCGCGTGCTCCTGCGTGTCGCGTACGCGTCCGCCGTCCGAGTGGACGGTGTCCTCGACGTTGAGACCGACGCCGCCGACCTCGATGAGTCCGGCGACAAGGTCTGCGGGCTTCTGTCCGTACCCGGCTTCCAGGTCCACGGACACGGGGACGTCGACCGCGGCGATGATGGGCCTGACGGCGGCCAGTACTTCCTCGAAGGTCTGCCCCTCGTGGTCCTCGGCCCCCCGGGAGTCGGCAAGTGGATGGCTGCCGATCGTCAGCGCGGGAAACCCGGCGCCGGCTGCCGTCCGCGCCGACCAGACGTCCCAGACGGTCGGAAGCACGAGCGGCTTGTGATCGGCATGCAGCTGCTTCAGGCGCTGAGCGCGCTCAACTGTGGTGCGAAAGTCCATGTCGAGAACGCTACCCCCGGATCGCCACGAACATCGTGCCGGCGGCACGTAGTCTCGACGGGGAGAGGCGCAGCCCGGTTCCCTGCCGAACCGGCCCACCTCGGTGAATACTTCTCGGCTACGGCTTCCAGGGCATGGCGCGGTTCACGCCGGCGACGCCGGCCGGTGTGGTGCGGCACCCGACCACAAGGAGCGCGTCCCGAGGCCCGCCACGTCCAGGGCCAGCTCCGCGTACATCGCGTTGGCCCAGGAGAACCAGTGCCGGGTGAAACGGCCCGGATCGTCCTTGTGGAAGGACTCGTGCATGGCGCCGGTGCCCGCGTCGGTGTCCGCCAGCGTGCGCAGCGCCGCGAGCCGCGCCGCGTCGTCGTCGCTGGTCAGGCCCTCCACCGCGATGGCGATCGGCCAGATGTGGTCCTCGGGGGTGTGCGGGCTGCCCACTCCTTCCGCCGCGGTCCCCCGGTACCAGGTCGGGTTGGCCGGGGAGAGGACGAACTCGCGCGTGGCGCGGTACAGCGGGTCGGCGGTGGACACGTTCGCGACCAGGGGCAGCGAGAGGAGGCTCGGCATGTTGGCGTCGTCCATCAGGAGGGCGTTGCCGAGGCCGTCGACTTCGTAGGCGTAGATCGTGCCGTGATCGGGGTGGTCGACGGTTCCGTGGCGTGCGACCCCTTCGCGCAGCTCGGCCGCCAGGGCGGTGGCGTCCTCGGCCAGTGCCGTGTCACCGACCTGGTGTGCCATCTCGGCCGTCCCGTCGAGTGCGGCTGCCGCGCACAGATTCGCGGGCACGTTGTACCCGTACGTACAGGCGTCGTCGCTCGGTCTGAAACCGCTCCACGTCATTCCGGTCCGGGCCACGGGGGTTCCGCGGCCTTCGCCGGGCAGTGTGTCGGTCGCCGGGCCTGAGGACCGAAGGAAGCGGTAGGAGGACCGGTGTTCGTGATCCTGCTCGGTGCGCCACACGGTGAGCACGGCGTGGGCGGTGCGCACGGCCCCGTCGAGGTGGTCGGTGCGGCCGGTGGCCCGCCAGAAGCGGTGGGCGAGCAGGAGCGGGAAGGCCAGGGAGTCGACCTCGTACTTCTCCTCCCACACCCAGGGGTCCTCGCACAGGTCGTCGCCGTCGTGGGCGCGTCCCGAGGGTTCGGGGTTGAAGGCGTTCGCGTACGGGTCGCGCCGGATCTGGTCGAACTGGCGCTCCAGTACGGCCGCCACCAGATCCTGCAGGCCCTTGTCGTCCTGGAGGAGCGCGAGGTAGGGCATCAGCTGGGTCGAGGAATCACGCAGCCACATGGCGGGGATGTCGCCGGTGACCACGAACGCGCTGCCGTCGGGCATGGCCCGGATGGTACGCGCGAGGGTGTCGTCCAGACAGCGCACCAGCAGCTGTCCGTGGCGCGGGTCTCCGAGGGCGTCGAGGTGCCGCACCGCGCGCCGAACCAGCGGATGGTCCTCGACACTCGTGGGGAACTGCATGCTCGGCCCTTCTTCTCATATGTCTTCGTACGTGGCTCGTTGCGCGACTCGCTCCGCGCCTCGTCGCATGCCTTGTTACGCGACTCGTTGCGCGACTTGCTTACGTGTCCGTCCGCGGTGTGCCGAGGGCGCGGCCGTCGGCGTGGATGCCGTGGCGGACGACGCGCGTGGGGATCGTGACCCGGCGGGAAGGAGGCTGCTCCGCGTCCTTGTGGCCCAGGCGGTCGATGAGCAGGCGTGCGGCTTCCCTGCCGATCTCGTCGGCGTCGTAGGAGACGAGGGTCAGCGGCAGGCCGAGGACGTCCGACAGGTCGAAGTCGTCGAAGCCCGCCAGCGGCAGGGTGACTCCCGACTTGTGCAGGGCCCGGATGGCGCCCTGGCTGATGCGGTTGTTGGTGCAGAACAACGCCGCGGGGGCGTCGGACCGCCCCAGCAGTTCGAGGGTCGCCGCCTCGGCTGTCGCGGCGTCGACGAGGCCCTGTCGGATGAGGCCGCTGTCGGGCTCGACGCCGGCCTCGTCGTGTGCCGCCCAGAACCCGCGCAGCCGTTCGGCCCCGGTGTAGAGCGAGGGCGGGTTCCCCAGGAAGGCGATGCGGGTGTGCCCCTCGGCCAGCAGGCAGCCGGTGGCCTCGCGGGCCCCGTGGAAGTCCTCGACCAGCACGCAGTCGGTGTCGAGTCCCGCGGGCGGCCGTGCGGCGAGCACGACGGGTACGTGGCGCATCGCGGCGGCCAGATGCTGCTGCCGGCTGCCTGCGGGGACGACGATGAGCCCTTCGACCTGGTGGTCGATGAGTCCGTCGACGAGGCCGGGCTCCCGGTCGGCCTGCTCGGCGGAGTTGCTGAGCACCATCCGGAAGCCGTACTCGGTGGCGACTTCCTGGACGCCGAGCGCGAGCCGCGAGTAGAAGGGGTTGGCGAGGTTGGTGACGACGAGGCCGATCATTCCGCTGCCGCCGAGCCGCAGGCTGCGCGCGGTCTCGTTGCGGCGGTAGCCCAGCCGGTCCACCGCGGCGAAGACGCGTTCCCTCGTCGCCTCGGACACGCCGGGGTCGTTCTTCAGTACGCGGGAGACGGTCATGGCGCTGACCTGCGCGAGCTTCCCGACGTCATGCATGGTCGGCCCGCCGCCTCGACGAGCGGTCATGCCCGTTCCCCCTTCTTCGTCGGCCTGCGGCGGCGATCTCGCCCCTGACCGGTTCTCATGAAGTGCCCGCCGCGCTCCGGACCCAGTGTGCGGCGCCGATCAGCGGTGCCGAAGCGGGCTGACGGGCCGGCAGGACGCGTACGGGCGCTCTGTCGGCCTGAGTCAGTCCCCCGGCGAACGCCGGATGGATCAGATCCCACGACTGCGCCATGGAACCGCCGACGACGACCGCGGTGGCCCCGAAGCGGTCGATCCACGGGGCCAGGGCCCTGCCGAGGGCGTCGAAAGCGTAGCGGAAGGCCTCCGCCGCGGCGGTGTCGCCCTGCTCGGCCGCCGCGGCGATCTCGTGGACGTCCGGCAGGGCGGACTCCTGACGCGGGTCCGGCTCGCGGTGCGGAGCCGCGAGGCGGGCGTGGTGGAGGCGGATGGCACGGCGCGAGACCGTCTCCTCCAGTGGACGGCCGTCGATGTCCAGCCGGTGCACATGCCCGGCGGGCGGCACATCGGGGCCGTCGTGCACGGGCAGCCCGGCGCGAAGGAAGGAGGAGCCGATGCCCGTGCCCAGCGTCAGGCACACCACGCGGTCGTGTCCCTCGGCCGCCCCCGCCCGGTGCTCGCCGAGGGCGAAGGCGTCGGCGTCGTTGAGGAAGCACAGCCGCTCGGCCCGGTCGAGCAGCCGCCGGCGCAGTCCGGCGCCCACGTCGACGCCGGACAGGGACTCGAACTTGCCGATGCCCGTGAAGCGGCCGATCCCGGTGTCGTAGTCGAAGGGTCCGGGCATCGCCACGCCCCAGAACGGGCCGTGTCCGACCGGCAGTTGCAGCGCGGTCAGGGCGATGTCATCGAGGATGCCGTCGGCGTCGGCGTGCGAACCGAGCGGTCTGCGGATCACCGAGGACGGGACGAGGTGGCCGGTCGCGGGGTCGACGAGGGCCGCGGTGACATGCGTACCGCCGACGTCCAGCACGGGGACGGGGATGGGGACAGGCACGACCGATCGTCCCGCGGAGGCCGCAGAAGCCGCGGAGGCCGCGGTCACGGCTCGACCACCAGCGCCTTCACGATCCGCACCTCGTCGCCACCCACGGAACGCACCCGGTAGGGGCCCACCGCGGCGGGGACCGTGAGGGTCTCCGCGAAGGCCAGGAAGTGGCTGCGTCCGTCCTGGGTCTCGACGACAGCGCCCTGGCCCGCGGCGACGTTGAGGATGTGGAAGCGGCCCGCGGTGTCGTCGGTGATGTCGGCCTCCGGGGCGACGACCAGCCGGTGGACCGCGTAGAACATCTCGGGCAGCGCGCCGATGACCTCCTCGCGCCAGCCCTCGCCGGAGCGCAGCGTACGCGGCTGCTGGATCAGGTCCTTCACCACGTCCTCCCCTCGCCGGGCCGTGTCCAGGTTGGCGAAGCCGTGCTCGTAGGGCAACGGCCGGGACGCGCCGGTGGCGTCCTTGCGCAGCCAGTCGTACAGGCGCAGCGAGTACAGGTACGGGGTCGCGCTCACCTCAAGCACCAGGTTGCCGGCACCGGAGGCGTGCGGGGTGCCCGCGGGGATCAGGAACAGCTGGCCCTGGACCGACGGGTGCGTCTGGATGTGGTCCTGGACGGGCAGCGGGGTGCCGTCGGCGATGGCCTCCTCCACCTGGCGGCGCATGACGTCGGGGTCCGCGCCCTCGGTGAGTCCGAGCAGCACGCGGGCGCCGTCCTCGCTCGCCGTGACGTAGTACGTCTCGTGCTGGGTGTACGGCCAGCCGAAGACCTCCCGCATGTACTGCTCCCGCGGGTGGAGGTGCAGGGAGAGGTTGCCGCCGCCCATCGTGTCGAGGTAGTCGAAGCGGATCGGGAAGGAGGTGCCGAACCGGCGGTGCACGTCCTGGCCGAGCATGGCCTCGGGGTGCTCGGCGCACAGCAGCTGGAACGGGATCTCGACCTGCGCCGCGCCCTTCTCGCCGACGAGCACGCCCGCTTCGGGAGCGATCAGTTCGTAGCCGAGGGCGGTGTTGCCGGCCTGCGGGGTGAAGCCCAGTTCGCTCGCCGCCCACTGGCCGCCCCAGGGCGTGGAGTTGAAGTACGGGCGGGTGCGGACGGGCCCGTGGGCCAGGTGCCGCAGCGTGCCGCGCAGCGCGGTGCCGTCCAGGGACGCGGGTGCCGCGAGGTCCTGTGTGTCGATCCACCGGTCGACCCGGCCGGCGATCGCGTCGCGGTGGCGGTCCGCCACGGGCCAGTCGGTGTAGAACAGCCGCACCAGGTCGCCCGGCTGGCCGGGGCGCCCCAGGTTGGCGCCGACCGGCAGTTCGCCCTTGGCGACAGCGGCTTCGGCGTACCGCTTCGGCAGGTCGGCGTACCAGAGCAGGTCGGGTTCGCAGAGCGCCGCGCCCGGCCCGAAGACCAGCAGCACACCGTCGCCCACGGGTTTTCCCGGCCGGGGCACGGAGTCGAAGAGGTCCGCGGCCCCCGCCTGCGACAGCGGGGTGAAGAACGGGTCGTCGGCGGGGTGGGGAGTGGCTGCGATCCGTTCGGCGGCGGAGGGTGCGTAGTGATCGCGTACGTCCAAAGGCTGTGCCTCCCGACCCGCCGTACGCAGCGCCGCCGTGAGGCCGTCGGCCAGGGTCTCCCAGTCCAGCGCGGCGGGACCGTCCACGGCCAGGACGAGCGGGCCGGTCGGCAGCGCGGCGACCGCGGCGGGCCACCCCGCGGTGACCTGCCCGTCGACCGGTTCGTAACTGGGGTGGGGGTCGTACGAACGAGACGCGGACTGCACATCTGCTCCTCAGTAGGCTCTGTCGGTGCGTTAACGATAACAATGCCTGTCCGAGAGAGTCCATCCTCGATCCGGGGTCATTTGAACCGACGTTCAGCTTCACAAGCTGGCCTTTTCACCAGGCACGAGTCCGCTCCCGCTTCTTCCGCCTGCCAGACCCTTGCCACTGCGGAGATGTTGTCGTTAACTTCCACGCAACACCCACTGGGCAACCCCGGGCGTTCCGGGAGACCTCTGTGCCCTGTGGTTCACATTCGGCCATGCACATGGCTCGCTCCCGTGAAGGTGATCAATGTCAGCATCGGGCAGGACCCGAAGTGCGGCCGCGCCGCTCGCCCGGCGTCGCCTTCTTGCCGGGATGGCCGGGGGCGCGGCCACACTCGCCGCAGGGGGCTGCGCCCGCGGAGACAGCACGTCGGCGCAGCCGGGGACCACGAGCATCTCCAACGACAACGCGACCTGGGACGACGGCTACCGGGCGGCCGGACGCGAACTGGAGAAGATCACCGGCTATGCGCTCCGGCCGCTGTCGAACCCCTCGGTGACCTCGTACCAGCAGGTCGTGCAGATGACACTGCAGACGTCGAAGGCCACCGACCTGGTCAAGTGGGCCTCGGGCTATCAGCTCAAGCGCCTCGCCCGCGCCGGCGGCCTCACGGACCTGTCGGATGTCTGGGGGAAGTACCAGGCGAAGGGATGGGTGCGCGGCGCCTCACGGGACGCTGTGTCGTACCGGGGGAAGGTGTACGGCATCCCGCTGTACGAGTCGTACTACGTGCTGTTCTACAGCAAGCCGGTGTTCAAGAAGCTGGGGCTGTCCGAGCCGCGGAGCTGGGACGAGCTGCTGCACTGCGCCGAGGTCCTCAAGCGCAACAGGATCACGCCGTTCCTGGCCAGTCAGGTCGGCGGCTGGCCCGCGATCGAGTGGTTCCAGGAACTGGTCACCAAGGTCGACCCACGCTTCTACCAGAAACTGGTCACCGGCGAGGCCTCGTACACCGACGGCCCGGCCCGCGAGGCGATGGACCTCTGGCACGACTTCATGCGCAAGGGCTGGATGACGTCACCCGACTTCGACCAGGCGCGGGGCCCGGGGGCACTGAAGGCCGGCACGGTCGGCATGTTCCTGCACGGCACCTGGCAGGCCCAGGGGATGACCGCGGCGGGCATGAAGCCGGGCGCGGACTACGGGGCGTTCATCCTGCCCACGGTACGGTCGGCGACGCCGAAGAGTGTGATCGCCGAGTCGGGCGTCTTCACGGTGCCCGCCCGCGCCTCCTCGCACGACGCCGCCCTGGCGAACGTCGGATCGTGGCTCGCCCCGCCCGTCCAGCGGGTGTGGAGCGACTTCCTCCAGGACAGCTCCGCCAACCCGACGGTCAGGTCCGACAACCCCGTCGTGGCCGAGCTGCAGCGTGACGTAGCCGAGGAGCGCCGGATCCCGCTGATCCGCTACTGGGAGGCCAGCCCGCCGAGCCTCATCCAGGGCAACACCAACGACCTGGGCGGGTTCATGGCCGGGCAGACCTCAGCGGAGACCACGCTGCGCCGGATGCAGGAACGTGCACAAGACGAATGGGCAGCCTGGAGGCGCGACGAGGCATGAGCACTTCTACGACCGACCGACCCGCCACCGGCGGGAGCAGACGGACACCGCCCGTCGGCGGGGAGCCGCGTCCCACGGAGCGGCACACCTGGATCAGCAGGCGCGAAGGCCTGACGGCCGGCGGGTTCATGGCGCCGTCCGTGCTCCTGGTCGCGGTGTTCCTGCTCGCCCCGTTCGTGTGGACCATCCACCGCAGCTTCTTCGCCGACACCCGGACCTCCCCCTTCAGCTGGTTCGACAACTACACCCGGTTCGCCTCCGACCCGGCCCTGACCCGCTCGATCCAGAACACCCTGCTGTGGGTCGTGGGCACGGTCGTGCTCCCCTTCGTGCTCGGGCTGGCCATCGCGTGCATGACCGACGCCACCCGCTTCTCGCGCCTAGCGCGGCTGTGCGTCGTCCTTCCCTACGCGCTCTCGGGCTCCGCGGTGGCGGTGGTCTGGAACTTCATGCTGACCACCGACGGCGCCGTCAACCAGGTACTGACCTCGGTGGGCCTCGACCAGTTCGCCCAGGGGTGGCTGCTGACCTGGCCGGGCAACACGCTCGTGATGATCCTCGCCAACGCCTGGCAGGCGACCGGTGTGGCCGTCATCCTCTTCCTGGTCGGACTGCAGTCCATCCCACCGGAGACCCTGGAGGCCGGCTCCCTGGACGGCGCGGGCAGCTGGCAGCAGTTCCGCCACATCGTCCTGCCGCAGCTCCGGCCCGTGTCGATCATCGTGATCGGCATGAGCCTGGTGAACGGCCTCAAGTCGTTCGACCTGATCTGGGTGCTCACCCAGGGAGGCCCCGGGCGGGCCACGGAGACCCTCGCGGTGTCCATGTACAACGAGACCTTCCTGGAGCTGAGGCCCGGCGCGGGAGCGGCGATCGCCGTCGTCCTGACCGTCATCGTCCTGGCGGCCTCCTGGCTCTACCTGCGCCGTCAGCTCGACGTGAAAGGCGAATGACCATGTCCCTCGGCCGCGTCCTGCGCACCGGCACCGTCGCGGTGCTCGCCCTGCTCTGGCTGGTCCCGACCTGGCTCCTGGTGGTCAACGCCCTGGTGCCGGCGGAAAGCTACTCGGGCAGCCCGCACTGGCTCCCGACGGAGTTCGGACTGTTCGACAACATGTCCCAGGCCTGGGACAAGGCCAACCTGGGCCCGGCGTTCGGCAACAGTCTGCTGTACTCCGTCGTCAGCGCGCTGGCCGCCGCCGTACTGGCCGCGGGCGCCGCCTTCGCCACGATCATCATGCCCGTGAAGCACCGGGCCCTGTGGTTCTGGGTGATCTACTCCGGCACGCTGCTGCCCCTGCAGGTCTTCATCCGCCCGCTGTTCCTGTCGTACGCGGAATCGTCGCTGTACGACACCCAGTTCGGGCTCGTGCTGATCTACACGGCGATCGCGATCCCCTTCGCCTTCTTCGTCATGCGCAACTACGCCCTCACCCTGCCGAAGGAGGTCGTGGAGGCCGCACGCCTGGACGGCGCGTCCTGGTGGCGGCTGTTCTGGCAGATCCACGTGCCGCTCACCAGGTCCGCCATGGTCGCCGTGTTCGTGTTCCAGTTCGTGGCCGTGTGGAACGACCTGATGTTCGGCATCACGCTGACCACGAGTCGCAACATCCGGCCGGTCATGGCCGCGCTCGCCGACCTCCAGGGCAACTACTCCAACGTCGGCCCCCCGGTCGTGCTGGCCGGCGCTCTCCTCGTCTCCCTGCCGACGCTGGTGCTGTTCTTCTCCGCCCAGCGCTTCTTCATCAGCAGCCTCAAGATCCACCGCTGATCCCGTACGTCTCGTCCGTACATCTCGTCCGTACGCCTCGTCCGTACGCCTCTCTTCGTCCACCTCCTCCTCGTGAAGGGTGAACCATGCCGCGACCGCTGCTCCGCCGTGCCACCGTGACCGCCGTCTGCGCGGGCCTGCTCTGGACCGCCGTCCCCGCACACGCCGGGTCCGCACACGCCGGATCCGCCCCTCCCGTCCGGCCCCGGCCCGTGCCGCAGTCCCTGTGGGCCGACCGAGCCACCACCGCGTACCAGGCCCTGCAGACCCATCTGTACGAGGGCAGGGACGAACACGGTCTGTACCTGGAGCACACTCCGCGACAGGCGGCCGACCCGGCGCACTCGTACCTGTGGCCGTTCCGCGAGGCCGCGGCGGCGGCCGTCGACATGCAGGAACTCCCGCGCACGGGAGGGAACTTCCGCCCGGATGCGGCGGAGCGCTTCGACACGGTCGAGCTGTACTTCGCCGGCGGCGACCGGCCCGGCTACCAGTCGTATCTGCCCGCGCCGCTCGGTTCGGGCGGCGACGTCTACTACGACGACAACGCCGTGGTCGCGCTGAGCCAGCTCGACCAGTACGAGTCCACCGGCGACCGCACGTTCCTGGAGCGGGCCGAGAGCGTCGTGCCCGTCGTGACCCGCGCCTGGGACGGCGACACCGGCAAGGCGTGTCCGGGCGGCATGGACTGGGTCGACTCCCCCAACAACAACATCCGGGCCACCAACGTCACCGCGCTCTCGGCCCAGCTCGCCGCCCGCCTCTACGAGCACACCCACCAGCGCGCCTACCTCGAAAAGGCCGAGCAGTGGTACGGCTGGGTGTCCTCGTGCATGCGCAAGGCACCGGGCCTGTTCGTCAACGACCGCAACGACGACGGCAGCACCAACGAGACGCTGTGGACGTACAACTCGGGCGCCATGATCGGCACGGCCACCGCGCTCTACCGCGGGACCGGCAGAACCGGCTGGCTGACCAAGGCCGTCACCGACGCCGACGCCTCTCTCGCGTACTGGACGCAGGGCACCCGTCTGCACGACCAGCCGGCCGTGTTCAACGCCTTCTACTTCAAGGATCTGCTCGATCTGGACGCCGTCCGCCCCCACTCCGCCTACCGGCAGGCCATGAGCGGTTACGCGGACAGCACGTACAGGACCAACAGGGACACCGCCACCGGACTGTTCCGCTTCCAGCCGTCGAACGGCGGTGACTACGACCCGCAGGCACCGGCCGCGACCCTCAACCAGTCGGCCATGGTGCAGATCTTCGCCACCCTGGCCCAGGGCGACCGGCGTGGCCACGGGGGCGCGCCGAAGCAGGCCCCGTGACCACCGGCTCGCGATCCTGACCGCGCTCCCGCCCTCCCGAAACGAAGGATGATCACGCACCATGCCCAAGCCACCGCTGACCCGGCCGTCCTGGTGGGACTCCGACATCGCGCGCGACATCCTGCGCGACCGCGTGGTCACCGCCACCGTCGGCCTGGGTGACCTGGAGGTGCGCCTGTCGGGCGAACCCCTGTTGCGCCACGACGGCTCCGGCGGACTGCTGCAGTCCATCCGGGTGCGACTGCATCGTGCCGGTGCGGCGGCCGGCGCCGGGGCGCCGCGCGTCACGAGGGTCCGGGTCACCACCGGCGGTGGTACGGCCGTCCGCAGCGAACTCCTCTCCGGCCCCGGGACGGACCTCCGCGTCCTGGTGCCGGAGGTGGACGCGCCCACTCCCCTGCGGATCGAACTCCCGGACCTGGCGGAAGGCACCTGGCTCGACTTCGAGGCGCGCCCGCAGCGCCACTGGACCCTGCACCTGGTGCAGCACTCCCACCTGGACATCGGCTACACCGATCCGCAGGGCCGGGTCATGGCCGAGTCCCGCGCCTACCTCGACTCGCTGCTCGAACTGTGCCGGGACACCGACGACTGGCCGGAGCCCGCCCGGTTCCGCTGGGCCGTCGAAGGGTTCCACTCCTTCCAGGACTGGAGCGCCAACAGGCCGGCGCGCCAGGTGCAGCACTTCCTGGACCGGGTGCGCGAGGGGCGCGTCGAACTGACGGCGATGCCGTTCAACCTCCACACGGAGACCTGTTCCACCGACGAACTGCACGAACTGCTGCGCCCGGTCACGGAGTTGCGTGACCGCCACGGCATCGACATCACCACGGCCATGCAGACCGACGTGCCCGGTCAGGTGGTCGGCCTGCCCGACGTCCTGGCGGACAACGGCATCCGCTACCTGTCCGTGGCGCACAACTGGGCCGGGCGGGCCGTCCCGCACCTCGTCGGCGGGGAACACCTGCCACGGCTGTTCCGCTGGGAGGCGCCGAGCGGCAACAGCGTCCTGGTGTGGCGTACGGACACACCGCACGGTCTGGCGTACATGGAGGGCTCGATCCTCGGTTTCGACGAGTCCTACGACAGCGTCGACGACCTGCTGCCCGCCTACCTGTCCGCCCTGGCCCGGTTCCCCCATCCGCACGAGGGCCGTGGGATTCCCGGCTTCCCCATCCTCGACGCGACCTCCGCCGCCACCGCCGGCGTCGAGCCCTATCCGTGGGACGTCCTGCACCTGCGCGTGCTGGGCAAGTTCGCGGACAACGGCCCGCCGCGCCGGATCATCGCCGACACGGTACGCCGCTGGAACGAGCAGTGGGCCTACCCGCAGCTGCGGGCCTCCCGCAACGAGGACTTCTTCGCGGACGCCGAGCAGCGCGTCGGGGACCGCCTGGAGACCTACCGGGGCGACTGGAGCGACTGGTGGGTGGACGGGGTCGGCGCCGGAGCCGTCCCGCTCGCCGCCACGCGCCGCGGCCAGGCGGCTCTCGCCGAGGCCCAGACCGTGGCCGGGTACGCGCACCTGCTGGGCGTACCCGGCAGCACAGCGGTCACGGCGAAGGCGCCGGCCGTCTACCGGGCGGCCTCGCTCTTCAACGAGCACACCTGGGGTGCCGGCGATCCATGGACCCACGGGGATCACGGCCACGGTTCCGGGGAGCGGCAGTGGCACTGGAAGTACTCACAGGCCATGCGTGCCCACGACGACGCGGAGACGCTCCTGGACGCCGCGTCCGCGCTGCTCGGTGAGGCGTTCACCGCGCCCGCCGACGCGTTGGCCGCCTTCCATGTCGTCAACACCTGCAGCTGGCCTCGTACGGAGACGGCACGGCTCTTCCTGCCGGAGAGCACGGTCGCCCTGGCCGACGCGGTCCAGGTCCTGGACGCCCGCACCGGCGCGTCCCTGCCGTTCGTGGAGGAGGCGCAGAGCAACGACCGTCACCGGGCGGCCGGGCGGTTCCTGCACGTACCGGTCGCCGACGTACCGGCTTGCGGGTCGCTGCGCCTGGACATCGTGCCCGGCGGTGCCGCTGCCGCTTCCCCTGCTTCTGCCTCGCGGGAGGAGGACCGGGAGAAGGACCGGGCGGGCTCGTCGGCGGCGGGCTCGTCCGCGGAGGACCCGACCGTCCTGGAGAACGACCGTCTGCGGGTCACCGTCGACCTGCGTGAGGCGTGCATCGGCTCCGTCGTCGACAAGCGCACCGGCCGTGAGCTGGTCCGGCAGGACGCCGTCATCGGCTTCAACGGTTACGTGTACGACGAGTACGCCACGGCCGGCGCCTTCAACCACCAGTCCAGCAAGACCGTCGCCGACGACTCGATGCACCTGCTCGCCTCGCGCAGCACGGCTCCGCCCGCCGCACTCGTCGACCGCACCTCGGACGCCACCGGCCAGACCCTCGTCTACGAGTGCGCCCCGGCCGGGACCCGCCGGCTCCGGGTGAGGGTGCATCTCCCGCACGGCGCGGCCCGTATCGACGTGGAGAACCGCATCGACAAGACGGCGACGCTCACCAAGGAGAGCGCCTTCTTCGCCTTCCCGTTCGCCCTGGACGACCCCACCGTGCGCACGGAGGCCACCGGCGGCGTCCTCGGCACCGACCGGGAGACCGTGCCCGGGTCCGCCACCCACATGCGGGCGATCCGCCGCTGGATCAGCCTGAGCGACGCCGACCAGCACGCTGTCCTGGCGACGGCCGACGCCCCGCTCGTACAGCTCGGCGGGATCGCGATCCCGTACGCGCCCTATCCCCAGTCGCTGCCGCAGGTGGAACCGGGCACTGTCTTCTCCTGGGTGCACAACAACATCTGGGACACGAACTTCCCCTCCCAGCAGGCGTTCCACCACACGTTCCGCTACAGCGTCGCCTTCGCCGGGGCAGACGAGAACGCCGAGGACGCCGATCACGCCGAGCACGCCCTAGGGCTCGGCGAGCGGCTGGCCGTCCGTACCGCGGCCGTCACCAGCCATCCGCTGGTAGCGGTCCGCGCCCGCGCCGGGGCCCACGTCGGAGCCGACGCGGACCTACCGGCGGAGACACGGTTGCTGACCCTGGACGACGCCCGGGTGCGGCTCGTCGGGCTGACCGTCCCCGGTGAGGGACGGCTCATGGTCCGCCTGCAGTCCCTGGCGGACGCTCCGGTCACCTGCCACGTCGGCACCCCGCTCGCCGTCGAGCGGGCGTTCCGCACCAACTACCTGGGCCTGGACCCGTACGCCATCGACGTGGAGCCGGGCGGAACCGTCCCGGTCACCGTGCCGGCGCTCGGAACAACGGCGGTCGTCCTCCACCTGCACCGGTCGTCGGACGAGTGACGCCCGCCGGGAGCCGGGACCCCAGGGGCGGGCCAGGCGCACGCGCTGCCGGTCAGGCGGCGGCAGCGGCCTTCTCGTGCGTCTCGCGCTTCCAGAAGCCGGAGAAGGTGATCCGCGACTTCGGCAGTCCCGAGCGGTGCAGGTGCCGTCGGCCCTCGGTGGCGAGGGTCGACTCCCCCACGACGAAGGCATAACCCGTCGGGCCGGCGGGCACGTGCCGGCGCAACTCGTCGAGTGCGGCGGCGCCGGGTACCGCGGACGGGTCGTCGCGCACCACCCAGGTGACGCTCATTCCGGCCGGGGCGTCCAGGTCACGGCGGTCACCCGCGGTCGGGATCTCCTGGATGACACGGCCGACCGCTTCACGCGGGAGGGAGCGCAGAATCCCGGCCGTCGCGGGCAGACCGCTCTCGTCGGCGACGAGCAGTACCTCGGAGGCGTCGTCGGGGCAGTCGAACAGCAACCCCTGGTCGAGGAGGGCGAGTTCCTCGCCGGGGGCCACTCCGCAGGCCCAGATCGCCGCGGCGCCCTCCGGTTCGCCGCCCGGACCGCAGTGCACGACGAAGTCGATGTCGAGCTCCGCCGCGTCGGGACGGAATTCGGCCACGGTGTAGTTCGCGCAATGCGCCCGCTCGTCCTCGGGTGTGGCGAGGAACGGCTTCCACCAGACCGGTCCGGCGATTTCCGGCAGAACGAACTGCTCCTGGTGCGGTTTCCGCAGGAACAACCGGAACCACTGGTCGTAGCCTTGCCACGGGAACGAGGAGAGGTCGGGGCCGGTGACCGTGACCCGTTGCATGGAGGACGTGTACCGCTCGCTCCGTACGACATGGCAATGGAACAGCTGGGGCTGCCGGGGCATCAACTTCGGGTTCTTCGACACGCAGTAAGGCTAGCCTTAGCTTACTTCGATGCCAACCCCGATCTCGTACGGCGGTGGTGAGCGCGCAGCCTGGCAGACCGGGCAGCACGACCAGCAGGGACGGGACGAGCGGGGCCGGTGGGACGAGCGGGGCGAGCAGGGCGGACAAGGAGGACCGTATGAGGATCGTCGTCACCGGTGGCTTCGGCTTCCTGGGACAGCAGGTCGCCGACGTTCTGCTCGCACGGCGGACCCTGTGCGGTGCGCCCGTCGACCGCCTGCTGCTCGCCGACCGGTACGTGCCGGCCGCGACGCCGTTGGCGGACCACCCGCTGGTCGACGTCGTCCAGGGCGACCTGCGCGAGCGCCTCGACGACGTCTTCAGGGAGCCCGTGGACGTGGTCATCCATCTGGCGTCCGCCGTGTCGGCCGAGTGCGAGAGCGACTTCGACCTGGGCATGACCGCCAACCTGGACACGACACGTGCACTGCTCGATGCCGCCCGCGCCCAGTCGGCCACCGGCGGGCCGACGCCCCGGGTGGTCTTCTCCAGCAGCATCGCGGTGTACGGCTCCGACCCCGCGGCACCCCTGCCACCCGTGGTCGACGAGTGGACGCTGCCGACGCCGCAGTCGAGTTACGGAACGCAGAAGCGCGTCTGTGAGCAGTTGATCGCCGAGTACACGCGCCGGGGCTTCGTCGACGGACGCATGGCGCGCCTCATGACCGTCGCGGTACGGGCGGGCGCACCGAACGCGGCCGCCTCCGGCTTTCTGTCCGGCATCATCCGCGAACCCCTCGCCGGACTCCCGGCCACCTGCCCGGTCGACCCCGGCCTGCGCGTCGCCCTGGCCTCACCGCGGCGCACCGTCGAGGGCATCCTCCGCATCACCGAGGCCGGACGCGACAACGGCCCCGGGTCTCTCGAAGGCAGGCTTCCGGTCAATCTGCCGGCGCTCACGGTCACGGTGGCCGACATGCTCGACGCGCTGCGCCGGGTGGCCGGCGACGCCGTGGCCGACCTGGTGACCGTCGCGCCCGACTCCGCGATCGAGGCGATCGTCGGCTCGTGGCCCGCCTCGTTCGACAACGCGCGCGCGTCGGCACTCGGCCTGCACCCCGACGACGACTTCGAGTCGGTCGTCAGGGCGTACATCCAGGACCACCCCGACGCCGTCACCGTTGACGGCGACGGTGGCGGTGGCGGTGGCGGTGACGTCGACCGCGACGGTGGCAGCGGCAGCGGCAGCGGCAGCGGCAGCGGCGTCAGGAAGGGCGGTCACTGACCGAGAAGTCAAGCTCGGAGGGCTCAGCAGGACTCCACGTCGACGGGCGAGATGTAGATCGCGGACAGCACCCCGTCGCCGTTCACCTCGACCGGGACAGGTGCTGTCGTACCCGTCAACTCCAAGTCGTTCGGGAGGGATTCCGGTGGAATGTCTTCGCCGAGATAGGTCACCGAGACCGTGCCCTGGCAGCCGTTTCCTCCCGGCGGCGCGGTATCGGGAACTCTGCCGTCCTTCGGTCCGGCCTTGTAGGAGGCGGTATCGATCAGCGTGTACCGGTACTCATAGCGGGCGGGGGTGACGGCGGTCTCGTCCCTCGTCTTCTCGACGTTCACCCAGTAGTGGGCGAGCTTCACCTTGACTGCCTCGCACGGCCGCTGGACCGCTTCCGGAGTGAAGTTCAGGCCGGAGGAGTCCAGGGTCAGGCCTCGGGACCGGTACGCGCCACTACTGCTGCGCAATTCCCCCAGATAGCCGGTCAACTGCTTCACGCTCATGCCCGCCGTCTTGACGCACTTCGTGGACGCGGCCGTCGTCGGGCTGCCCGTCGGAGTGGCGGACCCGGGAGCGGCCGTATAGCGAGCGAGCTCGGACGGGGAAGCCTTGGCCGCGGCCGGCTTCTCGTCCTCCGAACACCCCGAGACTGCGAGCAGCACTGCTACGGCGGCAACCGGTATCAACAACTTGCTGGCGCTGCGCATGAGTTACCCCGCCTGTTTCGAGATCGTTCCCCTGACCGAGCGACCTCACAGTACGAGACGGATGAACAGGCCCACCAGTAGATCGATGATCTCCGTCAGCGGGCGTGGACGCTGTGTGACGGAGCCGGAGAGAACTCAGCCTCCGTCGCACGTGTCACTTGTGGAAGGCCAGAGCCCCTGCGCCCTGGCCGACCGGGGCTCAGACCGCCCCCTCAGCCCTGGGCCCGCTCCGCCACCGGCTGCCACTTCTCCCACGTCGCCAGCCGTCCCTCGTAGTCCGCCTTGGCGATGTCCAGCGGTGCCGTGCCGAAGAAGCAGCGCAGCGGCGGCTCGTCGGCGTCCACGATCTCCAGCACGGCGGCAGCGGACGCATTCGGGTCGCCGGGGGTGCCGACCCGCTTGCGGCGCTGCTCCTGCACCTGCTTGTGGAACTCCGCGTACGCCGGCAGCGGCTCGGACGTGCTCGACGAGGAGCCGGCCCAGTCGGTGGCGAACCCGCCGGGCTCGATCAGGGTGACCTTGATCCCGAACGGCGCGACCTCCTGGGCGAGCGCCTGACTGATCCCCTCAAGCGCCCACTTCGACGCGTGGTAGATGCCGACCAGCGGGAACGCGCTGATCCCGCCGATGGAGGAGACCTGCAGGATGTGACCGCTGCCCTGCTCACGCAGGAACGGCAGGGCCGCCTGGGTGACCCACAGGGCCCCGAAGAGGTTGGTCTCCAGCTGTGCGCGGGCCTCCGACTCGGAGAGCTCCTCCACCATGCCGAAGTGGCCGTAGCCGGCGTTGTTGACCACCACGTCGAGCCTGCCGAACCGCTCGTGCGCCTGCCGCACGGCGGCGAAGTCGGCCTCGCGGTCCGTGACGTCGAGCTGCAGGGGCAGGAATCGCTCCCCGTACGTCTCGACGAGTTCGTCCAACGTGGACAGGTCGCGTGCCGTCGCGGCCACGGAGTCGCCGCGTTCCAGCGCGGCGATCGCCCACTCGCGCCCGAATCCGCGTGAGGCACCGGTGATGAACCAGATCTTCTGCGTCATGCCATGCTCCTCAGGAAACTCGTCGCCCGAGCCCGCGCCGCCATGCCGTTACGCATGACAGAGCGGGCCCTCTGACTCCAGCGAACACCTTCGAGTGCACTCCAGGGCAAATCGACACCCGCTGACGAGGGCCTTCGGCTGTCACGGTCCGGTGGGACGCACGAAGTCCGACGACAACGGCGGCTGCGGCTGCGGCTGCGGCGTGAGCGGCTCGTCACCCCTGGCGGGCACGCACTACGGTGGGATACGTGTCCGAGTTCTCCGTTCGGAAGTTCTACGACGAGTTGGCCGACGACTACCACCTGATGTTCCGGGACTGGGACGCGAGCATGGCCTACCAGGCCGAGGTGCTGGGCGGGCTCGTCCGCACATCTCTCGGCACAGGCCCCCACACCGTCCTGGACTGCTCCTGCGGGATCGGCACCCAGGCCATCGGACTGGCCCTGGCCGGGCACCAGGTCGTCGGCAGCGACCTGAGCCCCGTCGCCGCCGCGCGCGCCGCCGCCGAAGCGTCGGTCCGGGGCCGCCGGGTTCCTACCGTTGCGGCCGACATGCGCCAACTCCCCTTCAGGGAGGCGTCATTCGACGTCGTCGTCTGCGCGGACAACTCGCTCCCGCACCTGCTCTCCGCGCAAGACATTCGGGCGGCACTCCTCGACATGAGACGGGTGCTCCGAGACGACGGACTGTTGCTGATCACTGTCCGCGCCTACGACGAGACACGCCGGACCAGACCCACGGCGACACCTCCCCAGGTCTCCGAGACACCGGACGGCCAAGTGATCACTTTCCAGCTGTGGCAATGGCATGAGGACGGCGAGCGCTACGACCTGGAGCACTTCCAGCTCACCCCCGCCGAGAACACCTGGCGGGTCCGAGTCCGCCGGAGCACGTACTGGGCGCTGACGTCCGTGCAACTGACGGATTTCGTGACTGAAGCCGGCTTCACCGACATCACCTGGCACAGCCCGGCTGCCGACGGGTACTACCAGCCGGTGCTCACCTGCCGGGGCTAGGTTGACCTCCGAGGCAAGGTGGAGCTTCGCTCGGAGCCGTTGTCATAGGCGACTGGCAGGATCGGCGGCATGAGTGAAATGCATGAGCCCAACGAGCCGGCCGCCACTGCTGTGTTGACCACGCCGGAGGCATGGCGCGACTACCTGGGGCGGTACGACGAGCTGTATCTGCGGAACCGTGCCTCCGACCAAGAGATTTTCGATCTGTTGGATGAGGACGAGGTGGAGGTTCTGGACGAAGGGGGGCGGCTTGAACGGTGGTTGGGGGAGGAACCGGCCCGGGAAGAGACCGTGGCAGCGGCCGAGGAACGGCTCGAGGTGCGCTTCCCGCCGAGTCTCCGCGGATTCTTGTTCACGAGCGACGGCTGGATGCGGGTGAGCGGGTGGGTGGATCTCGTGTATCCCTGCGGGCGCATCGCGTGGATGCGGGACACCGGGGCGGGTGCGAGCCTCATTCGGCTCTACAGCGAGGAGTTCGACAACGCCGAATACGTGGACCTGTTCCGCCGGTCCATAGAGATCGCCGGAGGCGAGGACGTCTGGCTGCTCGACCCGACGGACCTCGGACCGGACGGCGAGTGGACCGCGTACGTGTTCACACCGAAGTACGGTGACCTGCGAAAGTTCACAAGCTTCTCCACGCTGTTCCATCACGGCTACGAGGCCATGAAGTAGCCGGAGCACCCGACAGGCCCCGCTCTCATCGGTAGCGGGGCAAGGGTGACGGCTGGCCGGCAGGAGTCGGAGCGTTCACGGGAAGGGTGCGGTCGTAGCGAGTGGCGCCGGCCCACCAGGTACGCCGTTCAGCCGGCGGTCGCCGCGTTCGGACGGATGACACGTTCATCGGCGTCCACTCCCACGGCATCCTCCTCGACCGGATCGCGTACGCGGTCACCCTGAACGAGCCCTGGGGCGGTAGGCAGTCGCCTTGCCGTGGCGATCACGGCCCGCGATGCTGGGCCGATGCCGGGGCAGAGCAAGAGAAGACGTCAGCACCAGGACGAGAGACGACGGGCTGCTGACCACTTCGCGCCGGAGGCAGGGCGTTGGGAAGTGCTTTTCGAGACCCAGGACGAGCCGGAGTGGCGCACGTACATTCGCCGCCTCCGAGCGTCGGACAAGCAGATCGACTGGGCTTCAGCACGGATGGACACGTTCTGCGGGCGCCTGACGCAGCCGACTACGTACCGGCTGAGTCTCTTCGTGCGGAACATCGTGCCCGATCGGGACATGGACTCGCCTGACAATTGATCTTGTGGCGGGTCGGGGTGAGTTGACGGATGCGGAGGTCGAGGTCTCAAGCCAGATGCTGGACGAATCCGCCCTGCACAGCCTCCTGAACACGCTGCACCCGCTGTCGGCCACGGAACTGGGAAACCTGATGCGGGAACAGGTGATCAACCACAGGTTCTGATGCCGGGCCAGGACTGGTCCCGTTGTCAGAGGCATCGGACACACTGAGCCGTATGAACTTGGTGACCGCGCACGACTACGCCTGGATCCGCACCTCGCCGCTCTTCCGCCACATGATGCAGAGCGGATACACCCTGACCCTGATTCAGGGGCGGGCCACGCGCGAGGTGTTGCGCGCGATGGAGGCGGAACCGTGCGGCACCGGGGCGGGCACGGCCGGGCTGATCGAGGCGGACGACGCCCACCGCGCCGAAACGGGCTACGACTACTGGGACGAGTCCTACGTCGCGGGCGCCTTCAGCGTTCCGGGCGAGAACGGCGACTGGACACTCGCCCTCGGCTTCGACGGTGGGCTGGGGTTCGCGGCGTCGTCGGCCCGCGCACGGGCCAAGGCAAACGCGCCAGTCGTGATCACCTACAGCGAACCGTCAGTCGCTTCGGATCACGTGACAGGTGAGTAGCTAGCGCGCGCGGAAACTACCGCTGCGGGATGGACCATGCAGGGCCACTCACCTCGCCTCTCACCCGTCACCTTACAAGTGAAAACCAATACCCACCGCCCCTTGAATTGCCGACCTAACACTCGTAGCCTTACGAGCGTTACCCGTTCGGGGCGAGCAGATCGGAAGCAGCATGAGCAGCAACACGAGCACCGAAGCAATGGGCGTGGCCGCTCCCGGGGCGTTCGTCTCCTTCGTACGGTTCGTGGTGTGCGGTGGGGGTGTCGGGGTGCTCTCCAGCGGTGCGGTGGCGCTGCTGGCGGGTGCGATGCCGTGGGCTCTGGCGAACGCGGT